>CACZGM010000068.1 GCA_902780695.1 uncultured Ruminococcus sp.
CCGTCGCAGCCCTTTTCCGTGGCTGATTACGTTATAAAGGCAAGAGAAGCTATCGCGGATATCCATGCCCGCGGCAGGCTGCCGGTGATCTGCGGAGGAACGGGACTGTATATAAACTCGCTGATCGACAACATAGAGTTTGACGATACGGGCAGTGACCCCGCATACCGTGCGGAACTGAACGCTCTCGCCGCCGAAAAGGGAGGAGGATATCTGCTGGAGAAGCTCGCGGAAGTTGACCCGGAATGTGCGTCACAGCTCCACGAAAACAATCTGAAACGCATCATAAGAGCTCTTGAGGTGTACCGCATAAGCGGAAAGACCATGACGGAGCAGAAAGCGGCAAGCAGACTGAACCCTTCTCCGTACGAGCCGTGCATGATGATGATCGATCACCCGCGTGAGGTACTGTATGAGCGTATTGACCGCAGAGTGGATATGATGCTCGAAGCCGGGCTTGTCGCTGAAGCGCGGGAGTTCTTCACTCACACAGACTATGTCACGGCATCGCAGGCTATCGGGTATAAGGAACTGAGACCGTACCTTGACGGAAAGCTGTCTCTGGAGGAATGTACAGAGACTCTTAAGCGGGAAACACGCAGATACGCTAAAAGACAGCTCACTTGGTTTAAAAAAGATAGTCGAATTGAACATATTTCGGCACCTAAAGATATTAAATATGATAAAATTTTAAAATTTGCAGAAAAATTAGTAAAAAAATATAGCTTTTTATGAAAAAGTATGTTATAATAATCAGTATGGTATTGTGATAAGTGCGGGATTTTCCCGAAAAGCATTATCACGGTGCTCTATCATGAAAATGCAGCCCGCTTTAAAGAGCTGCGGTTTGCCCCGGCGTATGGGGCTCGGAGGTTAATATGGCAAAGGAACTCAACTTACAGGACGTTTTTCTCAATCAGTCAAGAAAGGACAGGATTCCGGTAACTATCTACATCACCAACGGTTTCCAGTTCAAGGGTATTGTCAAAGGCTTTGACAATTACACCGTCATCCTCGATACCGACGGTAAGCAGAACCTTATCTACAAGCACGCGATCTCTACGATAACGCCGCTGAGACCGATATCGCTTCTCGACGCGTTTGAAAAGGAAGACTCCGAAACGAAAGAATAAAACCTGATGGGAGAGACAGATAAAAGGCGTGCCGTCACTACCCGTGTCATCTGGATAGTTATAGGAATATTCTTCCTCATAATGGTTATAAGCCAGATGATGATATATTTCGGCACAACGGTAAAGACCGAGGTAGCGACGCTTTATGTTGCTACAGAGTCTATCGGTTTCAAGGGCGTGTATGTGAGGGACGAAACGCTCGTACCGTACTATACGAAAGGTATAGTAAGCTACACGCATACCGACGGCTCAAAGGTCGGCAAGAATGCGGTGATAGCGCAGGTGTACAAAAACCGCAGTGATATTGCCGTAAAACAGAAAATAAGCGAGCTTGAAGCTCAGAGAGATGTACTTACAGATGCACAGGCACTTGTCGGTACCGATACCTCGCAGCTCGAATCGTTTTCCAATCAGATAACCGAAAAGCATTCACAGCTTATGGAGCTTATCTATCTCGGGGATTACGCCGGAGCCTCAAACCTCAAGAGCGATATCCTCAATCTGCAGAGTAAGCGCGAGATAGTAAAAGGCACAGTGAGCTCCTATGATACGAAAATAGCGGAAATAGACGCCGATATCGCAAGGCTGAAGTCGCAGATAACGTCGGAGCCCTTCGATGTGCCTATAAAAGAGACCGGTTATTTCATAAGCAGGGTTGACGGTTTTGAAGAAAAGCTGAACAGTGAGACGGTATTCGATCTTACCGAAACGGATATCGAAAATATTATAGCAGCGGACGAGCTTCAGGAAAATCCGACCGGCGTTATCGGAAAGCTGGTCGCCGATTACACATGGTATATGGCGGCAGTGCTCGACACGATCAAGCTCGGCACGGTTTTCGAGGGAGCGCAGGTAACGCTTCGCATCGGGTCGTCGAACCAAAATGTGAAAGCCGAGATCGTAAAGCTGAAAAGGCTGAACGACGGCAGAAGCATCGCTGTATTCAAGTGCGATATGTTCCTCGCGGATTTCATAGATACGAGAGTAACACAGGCAAAGCTGCTTCTCGAAGACTACAGCGGTATCATCATACCGAATTCCGCACTGCGGATGAGCGACGAGGACGGCTCGATAGGCGTTTACATTCAGGACGGTATCGTGGCTTCGTTCCGCAAGGTGAGACAGGTGCTGTCAAGAGAGGAATATACCCTTGTCGAGGATACTACCGAGGAAAAGGGATACCTTTCCCTTTATGACAATATCATAGTGGAAGGAAGGGATCTGCATGAAGGAAAGATCATCGGATAAGCTTTCCGCCGTAGCAGATAACATAAAGCGCATAAACGAGAACATCGCAAACGCAATGGAAAAGGCCGGGAGAACGGACAAAGTCCGTCTCATGGGCGTTACGAAGACTGTAGATCCGGAGATAGTGAATTTTTCGGTGTCAAAGGGCGTGACGCTGCTCGGCGAGAATCGCGTGCAGGAATTCCTCGAAAAGCGCGACAGATACGAGGGTGACCCGGAGATACACTTTATCGGCGGGCTCCAGACAAATAAAGTCAAGTACATTATCGACAAGGTGAGTATGATACATTCCGCCGACAGCGTTCATCTCATCGAAGAGATCGACAAGCGTGCCGCGAAAGCCGGACTCACTATGGATATACTTATCGAAGTCAACATAGGCGGCGAGGAGAGCAAGAGCGGTATAATGCCGGAAGCACTCGACGAACTTGCTTACAGAACCGCTGAAATGTCAAATGTACGGCTGCGCGGTCTTATGGCGATACCGCCGGTCGATGTGAACGGAAGCTCGGAGAGGTACTTCGCCGCAATGCAGAAGCTCTTTTCCGACCTTAAGGACAAGACTTCCGGAGACGGACGGTTCCTCATAGACACGCTTTCCATGGGAATGTCGGGTGATTACGAAAGCGCGATAATGCATGGCTCCACTGTCGTAAGGATAGGAAGCGTGCTTTACGGGTACAGAGATTATTCCAAACATTAAATAAAAAGCAGATCCCGCGGGCAGCGGGAGAAGGAGGACTTTGAGATGGGATTTATGGATTCATTCAAGAAGATCACGGGTCTTAACAGCGACGACAGCTACGAATCGGACAACGATTATGCAAGCGAGATGCCCTCTGCTCTGAATTTCGACGATTATGACACGCCGAAGCCTACGATTAAGAGCAGCAAGATGATGAGCATTCCCGCTACGACTCACTTACAGGTCATAGTCGTAAAGCCTGAAAAATACGGTGATGCCGCTGCTATCGCAGACCACTTCAAGAACAAGAAGACAGTAGTGCTCAATCTCGATAAGACCAACAAGGAAGTTGCAAACAGACTCATCGACTTCCTCGGTGGTGTTGCCTATGCCGCCGACGGCGATCTCAAGCGCATTTCCGGTACTACATACATAATCGTGCCTGTCAATGTTGATATTTCCGGCGATATAATCGAGGATCTCGGTAACGTGGAAGACTTCTGATGAAGGAAAGCCGTGCGGGGGATAATTTCTCCGCAAGAATAGAGGATATGTGTTCTCTTGCCGCCAAAAGAGGGAGACCTGTTTATTCGCAGTTCCTCAACGACCGTGAGCAGTATGAAGCGCAGTGCATACTTTCCCGCAGAAGCGGTATAGAAGCCGTATTGTGGGGAGGCAGTGAGGCGTGCGCAAGGAAAATACTGCGTGTTACTGACGGTGAGGCGTATCTGCCGGATGACCGTTCCGATTTTCCGGTCTATGCTTTGAGCATAACTTACCGTAAAGCGGACAAGCCCGGTCACAGGGATTTCCTCGGCTCATTCATGGGGCTCGGCATAAAGCGCGAGACCGTTGGCGATATCTTCGTTGGAGAAGGTGCCGCGGCGGTATTCTGCACCAAAACAGCAAGAGATATGATATCCGACGGTCTGCTGACTGTCGGCAGGGTAGGTGTGTCCGTATCGGATGGGCTGACGGAGGAAACGGAAGCCGTAATAAAGCCTGTTTCCTTCGAGGAGAAGGAACTGACGGTCGCTTCGGAAAGAGTGGATTGTGTCGTAAGCGGAATTACGGGTCTTTCTCGCGAAAAGACAGCGGCATTTATCCGTTCCGGCGGATTTCTGCTGAATTATGGAGAATGCACCGATGTGAGCAGAAATGTTTCTGACGGGGATATACTGACGATCCGCGGTCACGGGAAATACTGCGTTTCAGGCGAAACCGGGCTCACAAAAAAGGGACGGGTAAAACTTACAGTAAAAAAATACATA
Source organism: uncultured Ruminococcus sp. (assembly GCA_902780695.1). Lineage (GTDB taxonomy): Bacteria > Bacillota > Clostridia > Oscillospirales > Ruminococcaceae > Ruminiclostridium_E. Next base: position 4,338 of record CACZGM010000068.1, read on the forward strand.
TAGCGCTTTCATTCCGGAATATGGGTATGATCGTGTTAGAACGGAGGAAAACCAATGGATCTCAACAGCATCATTGGCAAAACATTTACCGAAGCCATGAGAGGCTACAAGAAAGAGGAAGTCGAGGAATACCTCGGCGATGTGGCGCGTGAGCTTGCACAGCTCCAGAAAGAGAATGCCGACCTTGAAAAGAAGCTTCAGGTATGCGCTGATAAGATAAGAGAATACCGTGAGGACGAGGATGCGCTTAAGGACGCTCTTCTCGGTGCGCAGAAGGCGGGTAACGCAATTATTGCCGAGTCGAAGGAAAAGGCTGCCGTTATCATACAGGAAGCGGAAGATAAGACCGGCGAGCTCAAGCAGGAAGCGGACGATTATATTGCCGCAAAGAAGGCAGAGGGAGAAAAGATAATCGAAGATGCCCTCGCCGAAAAAGCACGCATAGAGGGAGAAGCCCAGAAGGCGAAGGACGATATCCACGCGCAGATGGAGATACAGACCGAGCTTGACAAGGAAGCTCTCGCAAGAACAAAGCGTGAGGCGGAGGATTTCCGTACACGCATTATCGTTGAATATCAGAACCATATCGAGTTCATAAAGAATATACCCGAGCAGTGTTTCAATGAGTTCGTTGTCAACACGGCGAATGAACACAGTAGCACGGCTCTCCGCGAGCTTATAGCCGCACAGCAGGGAATAGCCGCCCCGCAGATACCCGATGTTACCGAGACTGCGGAGCCCCAGACTGCCGAAGACGATGATGTCAAGGTAGTTGACTCCTATTCGGATATAACCGTTTCCGAGAACGAGTCCGAAGAGATCGTCGAGGAGACAGTGGAAACTGCCGAAGAGGAAACACCTTTGGAGTATAGCTCCGAAGATGAGGGTACAGAGGACAGCTTCACGGTCGAGAACGCATTCGGAAATACCGGATCCGATGATGAAGCCGAAGAAGATGACGATACTCCCGATTTCCTGAAATCGAGACCGAATAAGAACAACGGGTCAAAGTACAGCAAGCTCGAATTCGGAAGCAATAACAACAATAATAACAACTATCATCACAAGAAGAAAAGAAGATAAAACAATTGCAGAGCCGTGCATGGATTGTATGGCTCTTGTGTGTATATGGAGAAGGTTTTGAAAAACAAAACTCTTGCATTAAGAATATTCTCGGTCGCATTCACCGTGATCCTCGCGGTTATCGATCAGCTCACTAAAATGCTTGCAGTGTCCTTTATCAAGCCGGAGGGCAGTATCCCGCTGATTAAATTCGGAGATACCGAATGGCTGAATTTCACATACTGCGAGAATACCGGTATGTCGTTCAGTATGCTTGAAGGACAGAGAGCGATACTTATCGCGGTACCTGTCCTGCTGATAATCGGCGTGGAATGGTATATATTTTCGGGAAGGCTCAAACGAACCGATCTGATGATCGCGCTGGCAGCTCTTGCGGGCGGCGGTCTCGGAAACCTCATCGACCGCGTTTTTCTCGGATATGTCGTTGACTTCATCGACGTGCGTATCATTAATTTCGCTATCTTCAACTTTGCCGATATCTGCGCGGTATGCGGAGGTATTTATTTCGGTGTTGTCATGCTGATAGATGAAATCAAGGAAGACAGGAAGAAGAAAAGCGGATCATCCGCACCGACGGAGACCGGAAGCGATGAGCAGAATGCTTGAATTTACTGCCGTAACTGCCGGTGAGCGTATCGACAAAGCATTGTCGGACGCGTCGGAAGGAGAGATCACACGTTCTTTTGCCGCGAAACTGATCGAGGACGGGGCGTGTACTGTCAACGGAATCGCCGTTCCGAAGAATTACCGGTTAAGGGCGGGGGACAATGTCGCCGCTGAAATACCGGAACCGAAGGAAGCGGATATACTTCCCGAGAACATACCGCTCGATATCGTGTACGAGGACAGTGATCTGCTGGTTGTGAACAAGCCAAAAGGCATGGTGGTTCACCCCGCGCACGGACATTACAGCGGAACCCTCGTTAACGCTCTTATGTATCACTGCGGGAGCAGTCTTTCCGGCATTAACGGCGAGCTTCGTCCCGGCATAGTCCACAGAATAGATATGAACACAAGCGGTCTGCTTATCGTCGCGAAAAGTGACGCGGCACACAAAGGGCTCGCAGAGCAGATAAAGATACACAGCTTCAGCCGCGAATATGAGGCGGTCGTATGCGGCAGTGTAAAAGAGAACGGCACTGTGAATGCTCCGATAGGCAGAAGCAGGACAGACCGGAAGAAGATGTGTGTAACGGCTGAGAACAGCCGTGAGGCTGTCACACACTATAATGTTATTGATAACTATGGGAATTACACCCATCTGCGGCTGCGCCTTGAAACCGGCCGCACGCATCAGATACGCGTCCACATGGCATATATCGGTCATCCGGTCGCCGGTGATGACGTTTACGGCAGCGGCAAGCCTGCCTCTCTCGGCGGACAGTGTCTCCACGCGAAGCACATAGGCTTTGTTCACCCGATAACGGGAGAAAGGCTGGAATTTGAGACGGAGCTGCCGGAGTATTTCACGAAATTTCTGAACAGTCTGAGATAATATATGGATTTCAAAAAAGTTTTGATAGTTACCGATCTTGACGGTACATTGCTTGATGACGATAAAAACATAGCGCCGGAGGATATAGTTGCGATAAATGAATTCCGCGCCGGCGGCGGTCGTTTTGCCGCGGCAACGGGACGCGGTGTCGCAATGGCAAAACGTATAATAGACGAGCTCGATATCCGCACGCCCTGTGTTATCTTCAACGGAGCCGCCGTGTATGATTTCGTTTCGGATAAGTTTCTCTGGCACAGCGATATGCCGGATATATCTAACACTTATATCCGTATGCTTGAAAGAGAGTTCCCGGATATAGGGGTCGAGATATTGCATGAAAAGGAAGTCTATGTGACGGACAATAATCAGACCGTTGTTGAGCACATGGCTTTTGAAAAACTGATACCGACATACAGAAAACTTGAAGATGTTCCGAATGAAGGAAGACTGAAGGTGCTTATCGCATATCCTCCGGACAGGATACAGCGGGTAATAGATTTTACGCGGGAGAACTGCAGCAAGGGTGTTAACTGGGTACATTCCTCGCCTATGTATTATGAGATGCTTCCCGAAGGCGTAAGCAAGGCATCGGGTGTTAAAAAGCTGACCGGGCTGCCGGAGCTGCGCGATAAATTCGTCGCTGCGGCGGGTGATTACGGCAACGACCGCGCAATGATCGCAGAAGCCGATCTCGGTGTTGCCGTGGGCAACGCTCTTGACAGCGTCAAGGAAGCCGCAGATCTTATTGTCCGCGACAACAATCACGCGCCGATAAGCGAAATGATAGAATATATAAGGAAGATGTAAGATGTTCCGTCCATTAAGACGTTTCAGGCAGGAAGCCGAAAAAGAAGAATGCATAAAGATACTTACCGAAGAAAAGAGGGCGGTACTTGCCGTAAACGGAGATGACGGTTACCCGTATGCCGTTCCGATCAATTTCTTCTATGACAGCAGTAACGGCAGGATCTATTTCCACTGTGCAAAGACGGGGCATAAGCTCGATGCGATGCTTAAAGACGACAAGGTTTGCTTCACAGTTTACAACACCGGTTATCAGAAAGAGGACTGGTCGTATTATGTCACAAGCGTAGTCGTTTTCGGCAGAGCAAGGGTAATGGACAATGAAGACGAAAAGCGGGAGAAAATAAGGCTTTTCGGTATGAAATACTACCCGTCCGAACCGGATGTCGATGAGGAGATAAGAAAAGATTTCGACCGGGTAAATCTGATAGAGATCACCGTGGAGCACATGACGGGAAAGCATGTACACGAAAAATAAACTGCTGAAAGGAGCCGATGAGTGATGGATTTCGACGAAGCTATTCCCAACGCTTACGCCGAGGATTTTATTACTGCTCTGATCGGTGAATATTTCGGCAATATTGCCGCCATAGATGATAAAACACTGCATGAAAATATAGTTCTCGGCTGTGAGAACGGCTTTTCGGAGGAGGACAGGTCGGTGCGCACCGAGCTTGTCGATTATCTGTTCGATAACTTCTCCGTCATATATCTCGGACTGCTCGTAAATGATGATTTCCGCAGCAGCTTCAGGAAAGCGGTCGATCTTGAACTCGGTCTTGCCGGAAAGAGCAGCAGCTACATAGACGATGTCAGGCAGAAGCTGCGTAACGGACCCGTGCTCCCGTCAAAGGGAAACGCCGTGATAGATTTAAGCGGATTTGATCTTGCCGCGGCAAAGGACATAAGCATAAAAATACGTTCAAGTATGGACAAGATAGCACCGTTCAGCGATGAATTCAACGCGCTGGTGCAGGAGGTCACCGATTCCGATGCGGCTGCAATAGGCTTCTGCATCAGCAATTTTATGTATCTGATCAGAGCGTTTGACAAGAACCCGGCATTTGAGAATTATGTCCGCTCTATCGTTAAAACTGTCGGGACAAATCTCGGTATAGCATAAGAAACAAATTCAATATACAGAAAGGAAAGAACTTATGGACGCAACACTCAGAAAAAATCTTGAGATCACCGCAGCAAAAGTGAGAATGGGTATCATCGAGGGTGTGTACAACGCAAAGGCGGGACACCCCGGCGGATCGCTCTCGGTAGCAGATACGCTTACCTATCTCTATATGCACAGAATGCACGTTGATCCGCAGAACCCGGAAATGGAGGACAGGGACAGACTTGTTCTGTCGAAGGGACATACCGCTCCCGCGCTTTACTCCGTACTCGCACAGAGAGGATTCATTCCCGTTGACGAGCTGAAAACATTAAGAAAGCAGGGTTCGCGCTTACAGGGACACCCCTCACTCGGTAAATGTCCGGGTATAGATATGAGCACAGGCTCGCTCGGTCAGGGAGTTTCCGCTGCCTGCGGCATGGCGCTCTCCGGCAAGATATCGAATGAATCCTACAAAGTCTATGCCATTCTCGGCGACGGCGAGATCGAAGAGGGTCAGGTATGGGAGTCCGCAATGTTTGCGGCTCACTATCAGCTCGATAATCTTGTTTTTGTTGTTGACAACAACAATCTCCAGATCGACGGCGAGATAAGCAAGGTAATGAATCCGTACCCGATAGATCAGAAGTTTGAGGCTTTCGGCTGGCATGTTATAAACATCGACGGACACGACTTCGATCAGATCGAAAAGGCTTTCAATGAAGCAGAGAACGTGGCAAATCAGCCTACCGTTATCATTCAGAAGACAACAAAGGGCAAGGGCGTTTCCTATATGGAAAACAATGTTTCGTGGCACGGAGCCGCTCCCAACGAGGAACAGTACAACATAGCCATGAACGAGCTCAGAGCGCATCTTGCCGAGCTTGAAAAGTAAGAAAGGAGATAACGGTTATGGATAAAAAAGCAACTCGCGAAAGCTACGGCGAAGCATTATGCAAGCTTGCCGAGATACGTCCCGACCTTGTTGTGCTTGACGCAGACCTTGCGGCAGCTACCAAGACGGGCATTTTCAAGAAAGCATACCCGGACAAGCATTTCGACTGCGGTATTGCGGAAGCAAATATGATGGGTGTTGCGGCAGGTATAGCGACTACCGGAAAACTCGTGTTCGCAAGCTCCTTCGCAATGTTCGCGGCGGGTCGTGCATTTGAGATAGTCCGCAACAGCATAGGCTATCCGAACCTCAATGTAAAGATAGGCGCAACTCATGCGGGTATTTCCGTAGGTGAGGACGGCGCTTCCCACCAGTGCTGTGAGGATATCGCGCTTATGTCCGTGATACCGAATATGACGGTCATCAATCCGGCGGATCATGTTGAAGCTACCGCTGCCGTTCTCGCTATGGCAGACTATAAGGGACCGACATATATGCGTTTCGGCCGTCTTGCCGTGCCGGTATTCAATGATCCCGACACCTACAAGTTTGAGGTAGGCAAGGGTGTTACGATCAAGGACGGAAAGGATATCACAATAATAGCTACCGGACTTATGGTAGCCGAAGCGATAGAAGCAGGCAAGGCTCTTGCGGAGCAGGGAATAGACGCGCGTGTTATCAACATCCACACGATCAAGCCTATCGACCGTGAGATCATCGAGAAGGCAGCCCGCGAGACAGGAAAGATCATTACTGTCGAGGAGCACAGCGTCATAGGAGGTCTCGGTTCGGCAGTCGCTTCCGTTGTAACGGAGACTTTCCCGGTACCTGTTATCAAGATCGGCGTAAACGATGTGTTTGGTCATTCCGGTCCCGCAGTGGCTCTGCTGAAGGAATTCGGTCTTTCTGCGGAAAACATAGTAGCAAAGGTCAAAGCCGCGCTTTGATCCCCGTGTCTTCAATGCAAAATGAAAAGACCGGTCGTAAGACCGGTCTTTTTTATGTGTTAAATATTAACTTACTTGGCAATAGCGTCCTTGAGACCCTGACCAGCCTTGAAAGCGGGAACCTTTGTAGCCTTGATCTTGATCTTCTTCTTTGTCTGGGGGTTGATACCAGTTCTTGCAGCACGCTCACGAGCCTCAAATGTACCGAAGCCTACGAGCTGAACTTTCTCGCCCTTGGCAAGTGTCTCTGTAACAACAGCTGTGAAAGCGTCGAGAGCCTTTGCAGAATCCTTCTTAGTGAGTTCTGTCTTTTCAGCGATAGCCGAAATAAGTTCTGTCTTTGTCATAATAAATACTCCTTAATTTGATGTATTTTTTGCCGACATACATAATATAGTCGTCAACATCGCTTATTATACCGCATTTTAAGTCGTTTGTCAACATTTTTCGAGTAAAAAATACGAAAAAAAACGCTTATTTATGCGGTTTTGGACAAAATCTTATATGAATAAGCCGCATTTTGCTCCCTAAGGGGACAAAATACGGCTTGTATCCGATTTTATTCCGGTTTGTCGCTGCGCACAAGTTCAGCAGATCCGTAAGCCTTCAGAGGAGTCCCGTTCTCGTCAAATTCGGTCGTGTACCGTATGAGGAAGGGTATTCTGCCTACTGTGAGCGGTATTACGGCTTCGAGATACTTCTCTCCGTGTTTCAGCTTGTCGAGCATCTCATAATACATATCCTTATAATCAAGTGGGAACAGACCGTTTTCAAACACCGGTGCCGGATAATTCTCTACTACCGCAGGAAGTCCGAGATCACGCATACATCTGTAGCACGGACGCATCTCTTTCGTTGAGAAATAGTATTCCCACGCGTAAACGTTGATCTGCTCGCTTGCCATACGGAACTTCCGTTCGCTGTCTGTTATCTCGGAAAAGCGCTTTTTTTCGGAGGTGATATTTCTTACCATAGCATAGAAAATGTACTGATCCTCCGCTTTGCCTATCATTCGTATGTCGCTGCGCACACATATCCTGTCGGAGCCGCATATCTTCGAGCAGACATTCCGCCATGTCTCACAGCTTACTTCGTCACCTGTCTCCGCAGCCAGCTTTAATGCATTCTCAAATATAGTGCGGTTTTGTTCATCGAAGCTCTCCATGGGGTCGGAACAAAGGATCTCCTTTTCGCTCATGTTCATTCCGATCTCTTTCATATACTTCTGATTTATACGCAGAATATCGCATTTGCCGTCAACGTATCTGAACAGAGCCGCACCGCCGACGTAGTTGTTGAAAATCAGCGTTTCCAGAGAGTTCGGATCCCAGAATCTGCCTGCGTCCATTGTGGAGATAAGTTCCATTGACTTGAGTGAGGATTCGCTCGATATGTTGCTGAGCATTGCCTCGAATTCAGCTTCGGTGACTGGCTTGGAATAAAGATAACCCTGTATGTAGATACAGCCGATGCTTCTCATATAATCAGCCTGCGCGAGAGTTTCGACACCCTCAGCGACAACGGGAGTGTTCAGCCATTTTGACATCTGCACGATAGAGCTGATGATAGTACCGCCGCGTCCGCCGATATCTCCGCTCAGGAAGCGCATATCGAGTTTTATCATATCGACATTGAGATCCTTGAGCACATTAAGGGAGGAATAGCCGCTGCCGAAATCGTCCATTTCAACGAAATATCCGAGTTCGTGCAGCTGATTGAGCGTTTTGGTGATAAGTTCCATACCGCCGATAGCCGATGATTCGGTTATCTCGGCGTGCAGCATCTTAACGGGAATATCGTATTTCCTGCGTATTTTTTCAAGCTCCGATATATAGTCGTTCTGTATTATATCATGACGGGACATATTGAAAGAAATCGGAACGGAGGGTATATCCTTGTCCAACATCTTCCTCTGGAATCTGCAAACGCAGTCGAATACATAAAGGTCTGCTTTATAGATAAGATCGCTGCTTTCAAGAACAGGAATAAAATCCGACGGATACTGCATACCGTTGACGGGATCATTCCAGCGCATAAGTGCTTCCGCACCGATCATTCTTCTTGTGGCATGGTTCATTTTCGGCTGATAGCATACGAAAATATGGCCGTTTTCGAGTGCCTCGTCAAAGCTGTTGAGCAGTTCAAGCTCGGTCATTCTTTTTCCCATATCGGTTCCCCCTTGCAGGAATATCTCAATAGTCCGCATTAAGTGTCAAGAGATAATATGTATATATTATAGCACATTTCACCGTTTATTTCAAGGGCTGTGTAAACAATTTGTAAAATAAAGAGATCAATTCTGCGCTTACGGCTCCGTTATATCTGATTTTGTGTAAAATGTTGCAATTATCTTATAACTGTGGTATAATCGATTTGTATTATACAGAATTCTGTAGTAACGGAGGAAAACGATCATGAACAAAAGACCCGAATGGCTTGACAGCGCAGTTTTCTATGAGATATACCCGCAGTCGTTCAAGGATACGGACGGCGACGGTATCGGCAACATAAACGGCATAACCGAAAAACTGCCGTACATAAAGGAGCTCGGCTGTACCGCGATATGGATAAATCCGTGTTTTGATTCGCCGTTCGGGGACGCAGGATATGATGTCCGCGATTACCTTAAAGTCGCACCCAGATACGGTACAAACGATGATCTTGTGCGTCTGTTCGATGAAGCTCACAGACTTGATATGCACATACTGCTTGATCTTGTTCCCGGACATACATCATGGGAGCACCCGTGGTTCAGGGAGAGCATGAAAGCGGAGCGCAATGAGTTTACCGACCGCTATGTCTGGACGGACAGTATATGGGAATCCCCGGAGGGCTATGGTTCTCTGCGCGGCATCTCCGACCGTGACGGAAGCTGCGCGGTGAATTTCTTCACCCACCAGCCCGCTTTGAATTACGGTTTCTACAAGCCCTCCCGGCCGTGGCAGCAGTCTATGGATTCCGAGGGAGCGCTTGCTACACGCGAAGCCATGAAGGACGTTATGCGCTTCTGGCTGTCAAAGGGCTGCGACGGATTCAGAGTGGATATGGCCGGCTCGCTGGTAAAGAATGATGAGGACGGAAAGGGAACAGTTGCGCTCTGGCAGGATATCCGTGCTTTCCTTGACAAAGAGTTCCCGGAAGCGGCAATGGTCTCCGAGTGGGGAGAGCCGCGGCAGAGCCTCGCAGGTGGTTTCCACATGGATTTCCTGCTGCATTTCGGTGAGTCGCACTACAACGACCTGTTCCGCTGCGCAAAGCCTTATTTCGGCGGTGAGGGCGACGCATCCGCTTTTGTAGCTAAATATATCGACAGCTATGAGCGTTCGGAGCGCAAAGGACTTATCTGCATACCATCCGGAAATCACGATATGGACAGACTGGCAAAGCACATAAAAGGCGATAACAGGAAGCTCGCATTCGCGTTCCTGCTGTCCATGCCCGGCGCTCCGTACATCTACTACGGCGACGAGATCGGCATGAACTATGTGGAGGGACTTGTCTCTAAAGAGGGCGGATATAACAGAACCGGTTCGCGTTCGCCTATGCAGTGGGACAGCACTGCAAACGCGGGATTTTCGACCGCGCCCTCCGAAAAGCTGTATATCCCTATAGACCCCGATCCCGCAAGACCTACGGCGGAAGCTCAGCTGAACGATGCAGGTTCACTGCGCAGTGAGATAAAGAAGCTGATATGTGTAAGACAGGCACACAAAGCTCTGCAAAGTCTCGGCGAGATAAAGTTTCTTTGCGACGGCGCTTACGGAAAGCCGCTCGCGTACATAAGAAGCAGCGGCGAAGAGCGCATATTTGCCGCGATAAATCCGACATCTGCCGCGTGTGAGCTTAATGCCGGCGGAAAGCCCGGCGAGATCATCTATTCCTTCGGTCCGGAACCGGAGATCACGGAAGACAGCGTTACCATAAAGGGCGGCTCCGCAGTATTCGTGAAGCTGTCCTGAAGGATTGTCCTCAAATTGACAAAAACAAATATCGGTGATATAATAAAAGCACTGTTATTTTAGGCAATACCGCACAAATAGACGCACGCAATCTTTGCATCGCTGCTTTTAGCGCCGCATCGTGCGGCGGTCTGGCATCGATTATAAGAGCATCGTGCTCTTGCTTGCATATTATTCCGTCATCTTGACCAAATTTTCCTTGACTTGCGCCAGCAAGCCTGCGTCAAATTTAGCCAATCTGACGAAAAATCTGACTG
>CACZGM010000069.1 GCA_902780695.1 uncultured Ruminococcus sp.
ATACACTTTCAGCGTATTTTCAAGGCGGACACATTTCTTGATGTCAAGCTCATTCCGACCTACGGTCGGACAAAAGTGCAAGAAAAATTTGATTATTTTGGAATTTTCCTTGCACTTTTGCAACCACGAACAGGATTCAAGCTGCGCTATGAAGCCTGTTCGCGGTTGATGAGCAGACATTAATAATGGAAAGGAGTCTTTATATGAAAAAAAGAGCCGGAATACATTCGGCAGCAATACTGCTTATGACAGTTCTGACAGCTGTATCCTCCTGCACCGCTCCTGACGCTCCGGTGTCATCCGGAACTGCGGAGATCATCCAGACCTCCGCAGCCGGGACGGATCCCGCTGATGTGACAGAGGAAAAGAACGAGCTCACCGCCCTTGAGGTCACATACCTTATGGGAAACGGAATAAATCTCGGCAATACAATGGAGGCATACAATCACAAAGGCTATCTTGACGGACAGGATCCCACGAACTTTGAAAGCCTGTGGGGAATGCCGCACACCACGCAGGAAATGATAGACGGTATGAAAGCGTCGGGATTCGATACTCTGAGGATACCTGTCGCGTGGACGAACGGAATGAACTATGAGAGCGGAGACTATACAATAGACGAACGGCTGTTTGCGCGCGTTGAGGAGATAGTAAACTATGCGCTGAATGCGGGTATGTATGTAATAGTAAACGATCACTGGGACGGCGGCTGGTGGGGAATGTTCGGTTCTGCCTCCGGGGAGACCCGCAGTACCGCAATGGAAATGTACACAGCAATGTGGAAGCAGATCGCGGAAAGATTCGGGGACTATCCATACAAACTGGTGCTCGAATCCGCCAACGAGGAACTTGGCGACGGTCTGAACAACAAAGAGCAATGCGAGGATTCCGGAACGCTGAAGTCCGATGAAGTATTTGAAAAGATATATGAGATAAACAGTCAGTTCGTAAAAACAGTCCGTGCTACCGGAGGTAAAAACACGGACAGGTTTCTTCTTATAGCGGGATATAACACAGATTTCGACCACACCTGCGATGACAGATACAGAATGCCGAAGGACACCGCAGACCGTAAGCTCATAGTTTCCGTGCATTACTACGGTCCGTGGGATTACTGCGGAACAAAAGCTGTGAACCAGTGGGGCTCGCCCGTACAGTACAAGGAACAGAATGAGACGCTGAAAAGAATGACGAAGTTCACCGATCAGGGCTACGGAGTGATAATCGGCGAGTACGGCGTTCTGACTGACGGAAAAGCAACACCGAAACCGGATACCGATATCTACTACACCAACTTTCTGAACAACTGCGATCTGTACAATTACTGCCCTCTTCTCTGGGACTGCAACGGCATTTACCGAAGACGTGAAGGCAGGATAGCCGATGAAACTGTCGCAAAACTGTTCCTTGAACGGAGCTTTTCTGCGCAGTCATCACTGACGGAGAATCAGATACGCGAAAACGCGGAAAAAGGAATGGAAGAGGCTCTGAAAGCTGCCGATGAGAGAATGAGCGATGAGAACGATATTCCTGTCGCTGACGATACAGCAGTCGCGTGGATAATGTATCAGAGCGGAGATTATTCAGTGTCCTACAGTGTCGGAGATATCTATGACCCTACCAACAAGACCATGAACATCAAAGCGCAGAACGCTTTGATCACCGGTGACGGAGAATATACCGTCTCACTTGATCTGTCCGGCGCAGGCGGAGGAAAGAGCGTCACATTCTCGGCACTTGGTATCTATAACGGCGAAGTACTCTTTCCCGATCATGTTATCACAATAAAGAGCTTTAAGATAAACGGCGAGGAAAAGGAACTTGACGGAAAGGGCTACACCTGTTCGGACGACGGGAAGTGCACAAGAATGAATCTGTACAACCAGTGGGTATCAAAAGTTCCGGACGAACCCCGCATGACAGACGGGTCCGCAGATGAAGCCTCCGCACAGATATGGAAAGCGGGCAGGAACGAGATGATAAACATGATCGAGATAACATTTACATTTGACAGTATTCTGTAAAATCAGGGCAATACCATTTTCTGCTATTGCTTTGCGGCGATCCGAAGCTGAATGATCGCAAATGCAAGAGACACCGCCGTCCCGATCATTCCCCCCATGGATACATCGCTCAGATAGTGAGCTCCGAGTATCATTCTTGTAAACATTATAACAATACCGAAAAGGAATCCGCACAGCATCAAAGGTATTTGCTTATTCTTCAGCTTCGGGAATATCCAGGAAAGAGACGGCAGTATATACATCGCCGAAATGCTGAGAATACTGTGACCGCTTGGGAATGACGAAAACTCGTCACCGTTCAGCCCGTAAAGTTCAGCGTATTCTGCCGCACCTTCAAACGGCATGTGCCACGGAACAAAGCCGATACCGTCATAACCCAGAAAAACTGTGCGGAACCTCGGTCGGTTGAAAATCTGTTTGAGCACACGCATACCTGCAAACTCAAGCAAGAGTAATACCAAAAGTATGATCAGTACTTTCACGAGCAGCTTATCATCAGTTTTCTTCGCAAAATGATAGCCCACAAAGAAAAGAGGATATTCAATTATAACACTGATAACAGCAATTACAGGGATATTTCTGACAATAGAAGGAAATATCATTCCGAAACAGTTTCTGTCTGCAATAGCACCGCCGCCGATAAAACCCACAAACAACGCCGTAAGAATACTCACCGCGCACAGTATCGCTTTTACAGGCTTGCCCTGTGAGGAATGGACCGCTCTTTCATAAAGAGCTCCGCAGAACAGAACCGGAGCGGTGAAAAACGGAATCACACCCGTTGATGTTATCAGAGCAACCGCTGTGTTGTCCGGCGAATACAGAGTTTTTGCTATTTCCTCGTCGAAGAACGTCCCGACAAAGAACAGGACTCCAAAAAACAACAGAGCTGCGATATTAAAGAGTATCTGACGCGAATAGGTCTTTTTCATGATCCTGGTCCCACTTTCTGCAATTTATAATCTTCATATCATACCTATGCTTCACACAAGTATCTGGATCTCAGTTCTTCAAGCTCCGCATTCCCGATATTTAGTTCGTCACGAAGATATCCTTCAACACTTCCGTATTTTTCGGTAAGTACTTTGATTGCATTTGTCATATAGCGCTCAACTACTGCGCCCGACATAAACAACAGTGCGTCGAGCTTATCCGGCGGCATATTATATGACGCCGTTTTCCGCTTTACAGCTTCGATCTGCAAGGCATTGTACTCGTTGGTGAGCATATATTCCTCAATGATCGTCTTACGGCTTGCTCCGAGTGCGGACATAAGCAGCATCGACGCACAGCCCGTTCTGTCCTTTCCGTCGATACAGTGCCATAGAACCGCACCTTTATCCGGGTCGTTTTCAAGCAGTATCCTGAAAAATTCACGGTAGGCTTTCCTTCCACGTTCTCCGAGCAGAAAGAATATATACTGGGCGGGACCAAGCAATCCCGCTTCATACGCCAGCTCAAATATTTTCATTCTGTCGCCGCACTTTTCATAAGCTTCGATCATCTTAGGATCTTTAACAGGATAATCTTCAATTTCAATAACAGACAGTTGTATATTTTCTGCACCCGGTATCTCCGGATCAGGGACAGCGTTCCGGTCACCTGCCATACGAAAATCTATGACATACTGCAGCCGGTATTCGTCCGCAAGTTTATTGACAGCCTCGGGCGCTGCCTTATTCAGAGCCCCTGTATGAATCAGCACACCCGGTCTGATATGTTTATCACCTACTGCATAACCACCGAGTTCACGGGCATTACCCACGCCGGGAAGAATTATTTCTTGTTTCAACATATTATTCTCCGTTCAGGAATCAAGCGGTCGGACATTATCGGCAGCCAGAACACCGGATAAATACCCGCTTTTTCGCTTATGTATTTAGTTATATTATATCACATTCTGTTCGTTATTTCAACTGTTTAAATAAAATCAGAATAATTTGATAAATAAGACTGTGATCATTCAATTTCTGTAAACTACCGATACTGACCGCAGTATCGTATATGAAACAACAGACCCGCTGACCTTCAGGGTCGGCGGGTCATGACTTTTATCCGGAGCCTGATCAATATCACGTGCATACTCTACCCGACTGTTCACGGTATCGGATGAAGCGTATCGACCATTGCAAAGAGTTTCCTCTTTGAACTGCTCACTATCGGCCTGCGCAGGATATTCGGAACTGTCGGTGATGTCGCAACACCTTTGATGAACCTGATAAGTGAGTAACCCTTGATGATACGGTTGATCTCAGCCAGTTCACGGGGGTCGTTGGTATCAAAGTAATGTCTGATGATAATATCCCACAGTCTTGCATACTGTTTTTTGGTGATATCCTGACTTGTAGCTTTCCACTGAGCTTTGGCGGCAGTTACATAAACAAGATACATAGATGAAAGATCGAGTATCGGGTGTCCGAGCCCCGAATCGTCAACATCAATAAGCACGATCTCGTTGTTCTGAAGCATTAGGTTGCCCGGGTGGAAATCCTGATGGATAAACGTATTCCGGTACGGGATATCATCAATAAGCCTGTAGAGCTTTTCAGCTTCCGCAGGTTTATAGAAACCAGCATTGACCGTCATACGGATCTCGTTTCTTATCTTTTCTCTTGAATCCGGCAGTGCTCCCTCCTTGAACTCTGTATGATGCAGCTTCAGCGCCATATCAGCGATCATGTGAGCAAATTCATCTGTTTTTCCGGGATTTGCCGCGATTTCCTGACCGAATGATCTGGCATTTATCATCTCATAGACAACGCCGTAGTTTTCCCCGACGCGCACCATATCAAACGCTATCATAGTAGGGACACCATGCACAAACGCGCTCCTTGTTGTTTCTCTGTTCTGCCTGATCTTCTCCGGACTGTTGCGCTCACCGAAATACACCTTGACTATTGTTTCATCGTCCAGACGATATACCGCACCGTTACCTCCCTTTCCGAGAAGCTCACATCCCTCAACGGATATTTCGCGCATCGGCTTTTCTTTTTTGGACTCACTGTTATTGATGGAAGTATTGTTTTCGCTCATAATGACCTCCGATTATTTATTCGTAAAGACCCGATCTGATTAAGGCAATTCCGCATAAATAGCGTTTATAGCGGAAACATTCCTTTATCGGCAGCTATCAGTTAATACAAGTACATCTTCCGGCTTATCAATGCCGTGTATGTGTCTTCCGTGCTCACACGAGTTTTGCCGGGGAATGCGGTTATGCGTACCCGTACTGATCTCTATGGTTTATATATTACCACATTTGGGCATAAATGTCAAGTAAATCAAATATATAGAGATGTTTTTGTGCGCTTTTCACAATATTCATAAATGGATCAGCTCATAATCTTTCCTGATGAGCTTTGTCTCATTGCCGTTAATTACTTTATACACCCAATAAGGATCCGCGCTCAGACTCTCCTGCCTATAATGGCACCTGTTACCGGATTTACAGAATTTTCAGTCAGATAATCCCCTGCCCCGACGGAATGCGAAAGCCCCGGACTGATGAAATGCTTGACAAGTAACAGCGGAGATGATATAATAATTGTGTTTGAGCAGCCGGTTAAAGATTTCAGGATTCGATTCAAAAAAGCATAAGAACAAAAATATAAAGGATAAGTTATGACAGTAACAGACATAATCACAGCGATATTGCAGCTCGCGGCAGGTATCGGTATATTCCTCGTCGCCTGCTCGATGATGAGCTCGAACCTCGAATCGCTGAGCAGCAGCAAGTTGAAATCGCTCTTCTCCAAAGTCTCGGGCAGTAAGATGCTCGGCGTAGGTATCGGCACGGTCGGAACTGCTGCGATACAAAGCTCCGGAGCCACGACAGTCATGGTCATAGGTTTCGTAAACGCGGGTATAATGACTCTTGCGCAGGCAGCTACTATCATCTACGGCGCAAACATCGGTACCACCGTGACCGGACAGGTCGTCGCCCTCGGTATGTTCAGCGGAGATATGATCTCCACGACGGTCATTTTCTCGGCACTTGCCGGTATCGGCGCGTTCATGTCGAACTTTGCCAAGACCGATACGCTGAAAAAGACGGGCGGCATACTCGCGGGATTCGGTATGCTCTTCGTCGGTCTTGAGATGATGAGCGGCTCAATGGACAGCTTTGCACGCCTCGAAGCGGTAAAGAGCTTTCTGGCAGGCATTAACAATATCATACTTCTGATAGTGATAGGCGCGATACTCACGGCAATAGTACAGAGCTCCTCGGTAATGACTTCGGTCGCTATTACCATGGTCGTGTCCGGACTCATATCACTGGAACAGGGCATATACCTTACCATGGGTTCAAACATCGGCTCCTGCGCCGTTGCGCTCATGGCGGGACTTACAAGCGGCAAGAACGCCAAGCGTACCGCAACGATACATCTTATATTCAATATAAGCGGTGTCGTGCTGTTTACGCTCATAGGCATTTTCGTGGACTTCGGCGCGGTGTTCGGAAGCCTGTTCCCGGGTGCTCCGCAGACACAGCTTGCTATGTTCCATACCGTGTTCAATGTGTGTACGGCGCTGGTGGCTCTCCCGCTGACCGATCTGCTGGTCGGAGGCGTGACAAAGCTCATACCCGACGATCCGGAGCCCGCCGCGGAGGAACCTTACGCACCGAGACTTCACTACATCAACGACTATATGCTGAAAACCCCGCCTGTTGCAGTACAGCAGGCAAAAAACGAGATAGTGAATATGGCAGAGATCGCTATGCAGAATTTCTCGCTGTCCTGCCGTATCATCTCGACGCTTGACTTTACGGATATCGAACAGTTCCGTGCGAACGAGGAGGAGCTCAACTTCCTGAACAAAGAGATAGTAAACTATCTTGTGAAGCTCTCGAATATGCAGCTCAGCGCCAATGATATGACATACATCTCGACCGCGTTCCACGCAGTCACCGACCTTGAGCGTGTCGGCGACTACGCGGAGAACATAGTCGAGTATGCCGAGCATCTCCGAAACGCCGGCGAACACTTCTCCGATAATGCCGTAAATGAGATCGAAGCTGTCCGCAGTCTTATTGAAGAACTTTTCTCACACGCGATGCAGGCTTATATAAAGAACGACAGAAAAGCCCTCGATCTCGCGTTCGAGAAGGAAGACATGGTCGATACCGTGACTTCGGAAATGGCAGCCAATCACATACAGCGTCTCAGCTCGGGAGTATGCACGGCAGATGTCGGAGCGCAGTATCTCTCGCTCTCGTCCAACGCGGAGAGAGTTGCCGACCACTTTATAAATGTCGCAAAAATGATAAAGGCATGAACTATACGAAACAGAACGCAGCAGGTGAAAAGCATCTGCTGCGTATTTTGTTTTCTGCCGTATCCGGCTCTGATCCGCTTTCCGGAAGAGCGGTCTGCTCTGATATGAAGCTATTCAGGCTGCCTGCCGTGACATTCTGTGCCGCAGCCGGCATTAAAAAACCGTATCGGCATATATTGACCCGATTATTCATGAACCCGACCGAAACAGGCGGCAGTGACAAGTCAAAGCGTAAGAAAAAGTGAGGTATTTATCATGAAATCATAACAGGAACTGTACAAAGAGATCATCGCCGATGAGGAGCTTACTCTTATTATAACACATTTGTCCCCCAAAATAAATTTCCAGAACGGAAATAAACGAACACCTTTATCACATATTCCGGGTTTGCCGTTACCGCAGGATCTGCTCATAAAAATATTTTTATTTTTACGGCGCGAAAGCATTGACATTTATAACTTTTTGTGATATAATTATTAATTGTGCGTTAGGAGAAAATCGTATAAAGCCCGATTTCCAAGACTGGACAAGCAGTCCGGCTGTGACAGGATAAGGTTTTTAATCAGTACAAAACAGCAACCTGCTGTTTTGAATAAAAATATTTTTCAAAAGAGGAGAAAAATTATGAAGAAGACAATCAAAGTAATGGCAGCGATCATGCTCGTTGCCGCAATGGTACTCGGCATCGCATCCTGCGGCGGATTCGACCTTAACAAGGTAAAGGGCGAATGGACTCTCAGCACGATCGACGGCAAGGCGGCTTCCGACAAGGCGGTTGAGCTCGGACTTCCTTCTTATGCTCTGCTGAACAACTACAGCATCGGTGATAAAGTTGCGATCTCTACATACGATCCCAATGCCGGTGAAGTCAAAACAACAACAGAACTCTCTATTGAAGCAGCTGCAAACGGATTTACTGCTACCGACAGCAACGGCGGTAAGATAAGCTTCATCTATGACAGCAGCGCCGATACCCTGTCTTACAGTGCAGTGGGAGCTTCCGGTGCAAACGAGACATATATCCTTAAGAGAGGCACGACCGATATTCTGGCTGCTGTTCAGGCTGCGGCAGGCGGCGAAGAAGCAGCTGAAGGCGGCGAAGAAGCAGCTGAAGGCGGCGAGGAATACAGCGAAGAGGATTACAGCGAAGAAGAATATGCCGCTGAATAATAGTTTTCGTTTTTTCTCCGGGTTATGCTCCGCAGTTTTTCTGCGGAGCACGATCCGTTTTTTTATGTATTGATGTGATGGCTTCCGGAAGCTATCGGGAAGTTTTTTTCTGTAAGTTCTCACTCAAAGGAGTTTATTATGAGTAAAAAGATCTTATCATTATTTGCGGCAGCGTGCGTTCTTATCTCTGCAGGCTGCTCCGACAGCAAACCGCAGACGGCAGCGGAGACAGCATCCGATACCACTTCAACATCTGCTGCAGAAACTGCGGCAGACACCGAATCACCGGAAGAAGAGGAAGAAGAAGCAGAAGAAACGGAGGGATCCGACGATGAAGGTGATGATGAAGCCGAAACCGGTTCCGACGAAGAAGAAAGCGAACAGTCTTCCGTTAATGACGGCGATGACGAGTATCTGATGAACCCGGACTTTGACGAAGACGAATTACTTAACGATCTGGAAATGAATGACCTCGGTATACATACTTCCGGAACAACGGGATACCCCTATGACGGCACGCTTGGCACGGCAAGAGAGCTTGACGGCAATATAGCTGTCGTTTCGGCTTTTCTGAGTACACCCGGGTGTCCGTGGGATTTCGATGAGCTGTTCTACACCGAAGCGTTTGCAGCTTATTGGGTCGGTCTGGATGAGGCTGTTAAGTTCATTGAGACGAAAAGCAACGAATACGGACATTCGCCTCACTTCATATATGACTGGAACGAACATCCGGAACTTATTTACAAAGGAACTGTTGATACAGACCCTATGGATCATTCAGGCATAAATACGGCTGATGAGTATATAGACAGCTATGTATACACTGCAGATATACTTGAATCCACCGGTGCAGATCAGATAATCTATATGATAATCTATAATACGCCTGCATATAACCACACCACAAGCTACACCAAAATCGTGACAGGAACAGGTGAAGAATTATACCCTTATGAGATGTGCAATATGCTGATGAATGTTAATGACAGAGAAAACACAATGCCTTCAACCATCGCTCACGAGATGCTTCATGCGTTCGGCGCTCCCGATCTTTACACCACACAGGGGATATCGTCATTTTACGGTATTACCCAGGAATTTGTTGATTATCTGCGTCAGAATAGAATAAACGATATTATGCGTGTGGACGCCGACTTTGATCCGAGCAAGGGCGAGCCTGATTACGACGGAGTATGGCAGGAAATGACCGAAATTACCGCATACTATGTCGGACTTACCGATCATTCCGAAACAGTTGAGCAATGGGGCTTTGCGCCAAGCCAGCATTCTTATCGCTGATGTGCGGACATCTTGTTAAAAAACGAACCGACCGGAGGTGCTGAAATGTCCCGTATTCTCGTTCTGAACGGCTCAGCAAGGCAAAATGCTTTCACCGCGGCGATGATAAAAGAGTTCCGCGAGGGTGCTGAATCGGTCGGTCATACAGTCACGGTCATTGACTTGTACAAGCTGAATATACATAGCTGTACCGGCTGTCTGAACGGCGGCAGGAACATTGAGCACCCCTGCGTACAGCGTGACGATATGGATATCGTCTATAAGGAGTTCCGCACGGCAGATGTGATCGTGTTTGCAACGCCTTTATTCTTCTGGTCTTACAGCGGTCTGCTCAAAAATGTCATCGACAGGCTGTGGGCATTGGCAGAATATGAACGCAGTGAGCTGATAGGCAGGAGCAGAAGCGGTGCATTATTGGTCGCGGCAGGCGGTAGTCACCCCGGACTCATTTATGAACACTTCGATTATATGATGAAGCGGCTTGCCTGGAAGAATCTCGGCAAGGCGGCTATGCTGCATACCGATGATATGGATATACACAATATCCCCGGCTGTGAAGCCGCTTTCGCTCTCGGCGCATCTGTCGGAAAGCGGGAAGAACAATGACAGCGCGGCAGGATCGCCGTACCGACGACCAATAAGGATATTCCCTCTATCGGGAATATCAGACGACAGAACAAACACACTCTCCGACAGATCAATGCCGGAGAGCTTTTTTCAATTAGGATTATGCCTCGCCAATGGTGTGCGCATATCTTTCATTATTCTGACAGTATCGGGGATTTGACTTCCCTGCCGATCACTTCGTGATATGTGCCAGACGTTCATTCTTATCATTGACCGAACAACGTAATTGTCATCGTGTTCTCTGATTATCAATCGTGATCTTTGAGATGCTCTGTAATATTGATCGGGAAGCCGGTCGGTGAGAACATCATTGTGGATTTGGACGAAGGTGTTACGGTGACCTTGTCGCCCTGAGAGTTCTTGAATCCCTTTTCCTCAAGCAGCTTGTATGCCTCGTCGAAGTTGTCTATGTTCATGCGCATAGTTGTAATATCCTGCGGAACGGGTGCTTCCGCAATATCAACGTGGAATATCTTTCCGTCCTCGCCGGTATATCTCATACGGACACTGGAAATATCTTTGTCGTTGATGCCGGTTTTCTTATGGCGACGCTCAAAGCCGAGCTCCTCAAACAGCTTGATAACGCTCTCTGCATCCTTTGTTACGATCATAGGGTTGAATGTTGTGATTTTCATAGTCTTTTTTCCTTTCATTGATGAAGATTGTATTGTTTTTGCAGGTTTGTTACTTTATATGCTGGCAGAGATCAAACGCAAATCCGGACGGCGAGATCATCATTGCAGATTTGTTGGTCCTTGTATCGACCGTCTGATCGTCAGGTTTGCTGTTTCTGAATCCCCTGTCAAGCAGGAACTTATACGCTTCGTCAAAATCATCCACGTTCATGCGGATAAGAGTCAGATCATGCTGCATTCCGTCAACCTGTGAAACGTCAACATAAAATCCGTTTCCGTCCTTCATACGCACGTTAGTGATGTCTTTACCACCGCTCTGTACCGTAATGTTGTGGCGGCTTTCAAAACCAAGCTCCTCATACAGCCTGATAATACCTTCCGCGTTATTCGTTACGATAAGCGGGTTAAAACTTGTGATCTTCATTGTGCTATCCTCCTGAAAAATGTAAATTCCAATATCCGCGTCTTTTACGCTTAGTGAGTTTATGTCCGGATATGCTGTGATACGCTCATAATAAATCCGGACGGTGATACCATGATGTTGAACCTTGACGATCCGGTGTCTATCGTTTTATCGGCAGCCTCGTGTCTTGCCATTCTGAAGCCGCGCGACTTCAGAAATTCCGTTGCTTCATCAAGATCATCCACATTCATACGTATGATAGTACGTTCTTCTTCTGACTCGGAAACATCCACATAAAAGCCGTTGGCATCCTTCATGCGTACATTTGTGGTATTGTTAATGCCGATACCCTCTTTTGTGTGGTGTCTCTTGAATCCGAGCTCTTCAAAAAGCCTGATCGTACTTTCCGCATCCTTTGTGAGAATGCACGGGTTAAATGTTGTGATTTTCATTGTGTTTTCCTCCTAAAACTGATCATTGTAATTTTTATGTTTTACAGTGGCTCCTATACTATTTTTTTACAAACCAATTGTTTATACGAAGAAAATTGATCGGAGGCAGTAAAATAATATGAAAAATTTTTCCGCACTCAGTATGTCAGCGTATCATATTTTTCGGTAAGCTCTGCTATCTTTTTCAGACAGCGATCAGCAATCTCTCTGTTCCTGCCTGTGGGTGTGCCTTTTTTGCGGAGTTTGTTTATCATGCGGATATTGCAGATAAACGACGCTTTTTCCGTGACTTCCGTGATCCTGCTCTCATCGTCGGTCTCAAGATAGATTTTCAGGAACACATCGAAGAAACGCTTAGATGTCTGGTATGAAAAGCCCATGAAATTCTCGACCACTGACGGATCGTCCTCTCCGAGAACGTAGTAGAAGTAGTACAGGTCACTTATTTCCGCTATCGGATGACCGCGGGAAAGTCTGTCCATATCTATGAGCAGAGGTTCGCCGTTCAGCATAAATACATTTCCGGAATGAAAGTCGCCGTGAACGAGATTGTTCACCGCGGGCAGCCCGTCGATCAGCTTTCTGCACTTGCCTGCAAGTGCTTCATCTTCAAACGCTATACCGCCCTCGATATATCCTCTGAGCCTTTCCGTCACATACGGGAAATCGTCTTCCTCCGCAGCTTCCGTTTCATGTATCGTGCGCGCAAGCTGTGCCATTATCTTTGCGTAGGTATCGACCTGTCCCGGCGCTCTCGCAATACACTGTGATACGGTCTCGGTCTCCATAAGCTCATACATCGAACCGTAACGGTCACCTACCGACACGATACCGAACGATATCGCCGTGGGAATACCGAGAACAAAGGCTCTTCGCGCAGATGCTATCTCGCGCTCGACATCGCGGTATGTGTTGTTCTGATTGTAAACCTTGATAACGAGCTCTTCGTCATAGCGGTAAACCTCGCCCTTTGCGCCTTTTCCGAGGAGTTTGCAGCCTTCAACGGAAACTTCCCTGTATTTCTTGTATCTCGCCTTTTCGGAATTGAACGTTCCCGGCCAGATGAAGTTGATGTGCTTGATAAGTTCCTTGAACGCGCCTGTCTTGTTCAGCGAAAGCTCCACTATCTCTGCAACGCTCTGATAGTACCAGCGCTGTACTTCGGGGTCATTCTGGTGCAGTTCCTGCCACATCTCTTCGCCTCTTTCGGAATAGATACCGGAAAGCGAGCGTATATTCGCGAGCTTATCGGCAAGCCAGAGCATACGCACTCCAATATCGGTGCTGTTTTTCAGGACAAGAAGCGATTCCTCCTTGCGGCGTTTCCATGTTGCTCCCCTGTCCTCACCGGGATAATCGGGTTCCGACTCCGATGAAACGAGATAGGCAACTCTTTTGCCGAAGCGCTTTTCTATTTCGGCAAGCGTACCGTCCGTGTCCTCAATGATGTCGTGCAGGATACCGGCGGTAATGATCTCTATGTCATCGGTCATTGTGGAAAGTATCTGTGCGACCTCCATTGGGTGCAGTATAAAGGGTCTGCCGCCGAATTTACGCACCTTGCCCTGATGCAGTACAGTCGAATAGATCACAGCTTCTTCAAGCATATTCATCATAACAGAAGTTACTCCCTTTCGTTGTATTTAACAGTGTAATCATATAGTCGGACTGTTCCGGAGCTGTCTGAAAGAACATCTTCAAAAACAGTCTCATCAGAAGATAAAGCTCCATTCATGTATTGACAATGAAAGGAGCTTTATAGTATTATTTCACCCGTTATTGGCGATCATAACAGCGAATCTATGTACTCAACGAGCTTCTCTCTGTCGTAAAAGCTTTCTTTCTTGCTCAGGGCATAGTCAACAGCAGCACCTTCATCTACATCATAGAAAGAACCATTCTTCACGAAACTGATACGCATAGAGCCTGAGGTCTTGAAGAAGGTACCCGTAGCCGTGCAGAGAGGCAATACCACGCACGCACCGCCGCCGCTGGTCTGACCGATAATAGATGCATTGGAGCTCTGCTTTAATACCGACGGCACAAGATTGCCGCAGGAGAAGCTGGCATCGGAGGTCAGGCAGTACAGATTGAGACCTTTTCCTGCGAGATGATCCTTGCTGTTGTATTTCTTGTCAAAGTTTGTATCGGCATAGTATCTTGTAGTTACATAAGCACCTGTCATTGTATCTTCAAGGCAGATATCCGCTTTGCCGAGGAGCGCCGCAACAGTATAGAACGCAGTATCCGCAGATCCGCCGCCATTGCACGACATGTCAACAACTACATTTTTGACCGGGCTGTCCTCTCTGAGTATCTGCTGAACAGAGTATGCTACGATGCCGATAGTATCAGACGGGTCATTCTTGGGGAGAGCTTCATAATAATCAAGTCCTGAAGCAAGGCCGTCAAGAGAGAAACTGTCGAATGTGATGAAAGCGGTATCACCGATTTCTTCATATCCGGGAACGCCGTCAGGATAGAACTTTTCTCTTGCCTTAAGGAACTCCATATAGGTTACGGCAGAATTCTCATAAGATATACCCAAGCCATACTTTCTCCGAAGTTCGGATGTGATCCCGGGATCGGAGGCATAACCGGGCAAACTGAATGAAGAGTGCTGATCATCAATATAATCGGTTATCAGTCTGTAAATTGCAGCGTCAATTTTTTCAGGCTTGCGGGAAAGAAGATCACCTATAAGTCCTGTATTAATAAAAAGCTCATTGAAGCTTGAAATGTTATGGCGTTTTTTCAGGCCGTAGAAATGGTCAAGAACAAAGCACAGCTCACAGTAGTTGAAATTCGTAAGCACCTTACTGAACTTTTCGGGCTTGTTCTTGTAGTACAGCTTGCCGAGCGGGGTCAGCTCGCTGCCGCTGCTAAGATCCCCTCCGGCCGAATCCGTAATGAACACCGACTTTCCGTTATAGAGGATATTCACATATAAATTATGGAAGAAAAC
>CACZGM010000070.1 GCA_902780695.1 uncultured Ruminococcus sp.
GCGTAGCAGTATTGACAGCCAACAGTACAGCCGATGACCAGATTCATGTTCTGTATCTGGTCCTTTATACAAACGCTCATTCTTCACGCCACCCTTCAATTTTTTTAGCATGCGTTCGAGATATGACTCAAACTGCACAATACTGTTTTTCTTTTACGATGAAAGCCGTTTCCGATAGATTATTCTCCATTGCTAACTTCTTCATGGCGGCTTCCGACACCCATTTTCCCATAACACAGACAGCCGCGGGATTGCCGGTAAAAGGCTCGCTTGTAAAAGCATCAACAATATACTGTTTCATAAGACCGCACCTCATATATTGTGATTTACGCCTCCAGGCGTTTTATTTAGTATATCACTTATCAATCTTTTAGTCAATATGTATTTTATGAACTATATATTATTTGTTATCTATCAATATCAAAGTCAATGGAAATAATGTTTTCACCGCCATATTGGTCATAAAAATCACAAAAGTCTATTGATAACGCTCGTAACACGCTACAAGCTATATAGAATGAAGCAGTCATCAAGTTGCGGGTGTCAGCCTCAAATTTTTGATATTGTGCCTCGGAAATGGATGCCATCGCCGAGATCTGTTTTTGAGTCAACCCCAGTTCTTTTCTTCTCTCTTTGAGCAGATGTCCGGTAGGATTTATCATTTTTATCATAATTGTCGTATGGTGTATCGTTGTTATCGTTTCTCTATTTTCATTGCTTCATCAAGATATTCATCATAGCTTTTGACAAATTTATGTGTATTAACGATAAATGCATTAAATTCATTACAGCTGCTGAACCCCATCGTATGATGAAGATTTATTATGAGGTCTTTTTCCTTACTGATCTCATATATCCATTTGGCACAATCATCGCCACAAACAGAAGCGTTAAACACCTTTCCGGAATCGTCGAATCGCATCAGAATAAGTGTTTTTACACTGCCCGACAGCTCTTGAGGTGAAATAGAGCCAAGAAACGGACTGATGATGACTTGTGTACTCAGCACGTCAGATTTATCGATATCTTTTATCATTTCAATGGTTTTTAGATCAGTTATCCATAACTCCCCTGTCAGTTCGGCAGGGGAGTTACTTATATCAAGAACAATGGGATCAGCGACAATTTTTTGTTGATAGTTATTTTCTCTTATTATACCAAAGACCCGTCGTTGTTATTACAGCGACAGCGCAGGGCATCCGCCCCTCAACAACGCGGTATTCCACATCTTTATATCCCATATCTTCAAAGAATGATTTATATGTTTCAAGGTCGAACTGTTTCTTGAAATCCGCGCCAAGCAGTTCTATGAACTTTACCGCCAGACCCGCCGACTTTTGTGACATGTTGATGTAGGTCGGGATAATTATCTTACCGCCGGGCTTCACGACGCGTTCCAGCTCCGCGAGAGCCTTTTCCGGCTCGGGCAGCAGATGTATCACATTTCCGGCGACTGCTTTATCGAACCTTGCGTCTTTACACTTTATATTTGTTATATCCGCGCGCCTGAAGATGACATTATCAAACTTTCCGCACTTTTTCGCTGCCTGTCTGAGCATACCCGACGAAAAATCCGTAGCGACCAGTCTTTTACATTCCGGAGCTATACATAAAGTTATAGCCCCGGTACCGCAGGCACACTCAAGGACACTATCCGAAGGCTCTATATATTCGGCTACCGCCTTTCCGGTTCCCGTATAAACTTTGTGGTTGTACACATTTTCAAACAGATCATACAAAGAAGAAATTTTATCCCAGAACATTTTATCCTCCATATTTTCGGCCTATAAGCCGTCTTATCTATAATATGAATTATAACACAGACCTGTTGATTTTTCAAGAACTTATATCCGTTTTTCCGATCTCAGAAGTTTTTTACAGCTTACGTCTATACCTATCGCGCCGAGGGGAGCGGTTATAATTATCGCAAGCACAGCCACAGAAAGTACGGCGTTCCCGCAGGAAAGCCCGAGCGTCAGCGGAACTGATCCGATAGCCGCCTGTACCGTGGCTTTCGGAAGATACGCGATAACACAGAAGAGCCGCTCCTTCGCGTTAAGCTCTGTCCCGATAAGACAGATGAGGACCCCGACCGCGCGAAAAGCAAGAGCTATGAATATCATCACGACAGCCGATACTCCGGCAGAAAGCGTGTAGCGAATGTCGACTGCCGCGCCGACAAGTACGAACAATACGACCTCGGCCGGGATCCACAGCTTTCCGAATTTTTCGGAGAGCCGTGCCGATACGGCTTTGTCGCTTTTTATTTTTATAACACAAGCCATAGAAGTTACCGCGAGAAGTCCCGAAACCGCGGCGACGCCGGACAGCGCAGTTTCGGCTGACATCAGCAGAAACGCCGCCGCAAGTATCACTACAGCTTTCAGAGTATTCCGTATTTTATGATTTGTTTTGTGCGCTGTCTCAAACAGCATATACAGCGCAAATCCCGATACTGTTCCGAGAAGGACTCCGAGAATGATCGAGATAGGTATATTCGCGAAGTCAAGCGCGCTGACAGTACCTCCCTGAGCCATTGTAACGAATGTCGAAAACAGGACGATAACAAAAATGTCGTCGCAGGAAGCTCCCGCAAGTATCATCTGCGGTATGCTCTTGTCCGTGCCTTGTTTTTCCTCGATCATCTTCACCATTCTCGGGACTACGACCGCGGGAGATACCGCAGCAAGCACAGCTCCCATTACCGCCGCTTCGGTGAGAGACAATCCGAAGAACATCGGCGCAAAGCACACATACCCGACTATCTCAAAGCAGGCGGGCAGAAACGCCATAAGCACAGCGGGTCTTCCGACTTTTTTCAGATCCGACAGATTCAGCGACAGTCCGGCTTTTATCAGTATGATGATAAGCGCGATACGACGCAGTTCGCCTGAGATACCAAGTATTGACGGGTCGAGCAGATCAAGCACATACGGTCCGACGACGATACCCGACGCGAGCATACCGATTATCCGCGGCAGCTTTATCGCTTTGAATATCGCGGCCGCCGACAGCCCGACAAGAAAAATTATCGCAAGTGACAGTAACATAAAACACCTCCGGGAAATAAAAAAGCCGACAGTATCTGCGTAAAACACAGATGCCATCAGCTTGAAAAAAGCGGTTCCGGAATATCCGAGGGAGGACGTCATTCCCTTTATTGATATTATTATACCACAAAAGAGTACTGTTGTCAAGGTTTAGTATATCTTCACTTATTCAATATCGAAGCTGTCGATCTCAGTATACCCTCGTATTCCGGTGTCGCAAACAGGGTGATACCGAACGGGAAATATTCTCCGTTGCTCTCAAAACCCTTCATCGGTATCGCAAGCGCTGCAAGATCGAGAAGATTACAATGGTTTGTATAAAGACCCATTTTTCGGTTTGCCTCTATCGGCGACTCTCTGACCTCATCACGAGTGAATGTACCGCCGCAGGTCGGAAGCACAAGCACAGCATTTTCGAGCATTCTGTGCGCCCGATGCTCATAGCTTTTCATAAGGTGCTGCTTTTCAAAAAGCGCTGCGGCGCTGTATTCACCGCCCTTTCCCGAAAGAAGTACCTCCCGCGTGACGGGAAAAACGCTTTCGGAATGGTTTTCCACAAAGCCGCCCAAAGCTGACCAGCGCTCACATATCCACGGGCCGCCGTAGAGCAGCTCAGCCGCCTTAAAGAACACATTACAGTCAGTCTTTTCTACCGTGAAGGCTTCGGAAAGCTTCTTTACAGCGTTTTCATACGACTGCCTGTACTCTTCCTCAAACCGTCCGTAAAATTCGAGCGGAGAGTCGGGTATGATGATCTTTTCCGGTATCCCGTCTGTAAGCGGAACATCACGCGACCACATATCCTCATCGCATTTTCCGCGGATAACGGAATCCGCAAGCATAGCATCATCAAGCCTGTACGCAAAAACGGTTATACAGTCGAGACTTTCGCACGCCGGAACAAGACCTGTCTTTGGATAAGCGCCGACCGACGGCTTCACACCGTACAGCTCGTTGAGCGCGGCCGGAACCCGACCGGATCCTGCCGTATCCGTACCAAGCGCGAAACAGCAAAGTCCTGTCGCTGTCGCGACCGCCGAGCCTGAGCTTGATCCACCGCTGATATAGTCGGGGGCTAGACTGTTCTTACACTCTCCGTAAGGGCTGCGCGTACCGACAAGACCGGTAGCGAACTGATCCAGATTTGTCTTACCGACCGGTATCGCGCCCGCGGCAACAAGACGTTCTACTGCCGCCGCGCTTTTTTCCGGAATGTACGAATAGTCGGGACAGCCTGCCGTAGTCGGTACACCCGCAAGATCAATGTTATCCTTAACCGCAAAGGGTATCCCCCACAGCGGAAGAGACCTGTCCATACTGTCGAGCTTGTCTATATACGGTGAAATGAAGCTCATATCAGGCGGGGTTATCCAGATATTCATATCCGATAGCTCCTGCGCCTGTCCGATAATATCGGAGATCACTTCGGCGGGAGTTCCGCCTTCGGCATATCTTTTCTTAACTTCGGAGATCGGAAGTTGTTTCATACTGCCACCTCGTCTCATCACATAGTTCTCAGTTTTTCAAAATCGGAGATCTCAGCGGGGAACGCGTCGAAGAACGTATTTTCCGTTTCCGATGAGTCTGTAGGGATAAAAAGACTTATCTGCTCCGATTCCGTATTTGGATCGGTATTTATCACAGAGTGAAGCGCGCCCGCACCTACGAGTATCACATCTCCCGCGCCGCGCGGTTCCCAGTGGTCCTCGTTATAGAACATAACGGATCCTTTTGTTATGAAGATAAGCTCAGCGCAGCTGTGAGTGTGTGGCTTAACGGCGCCTCTGTACGCAAGCTTTTCCCAGAGTACCGCGTGAGTCCTGATGTTCAGCCTATCGGCTTCTTCGGGAGAAACATACGTTTTCTGATAAAGCTTTATATGCTTGCTGCTTTCTTCTTCCGGTATGTCCTTGCCGGATTTTATTATTATTCGGCTCATATCAGTGCCCCCCCTTCATCAGATCATTTTCGACAGAGCGGATATGATCTCTGTGGAATCGCTCACCGCTCCGAAGACTCCGCCCTGCATAGTTACCATTTTGAGTGCCGCTTCGTGGTTTCCCTGATCGGTCGCGCCGGTGCAGTCACGAAGAACGACGCACTCATAGCCTCTGTCATTCGCTTCTCTCATAGTCGTATGCACGCAAACGTCGGTGGTGATACCAGTAAGAATTATATTGCGAATGTGCTTCTGTTTGAGTATCAGGTCGAGGTCGGTGGCGCAGAAGCTTCCTTTGCCGGGCTTATCTATGATTATTTCGCCATCTTCGGGGTAAAGCTCGGGGATTATATCCCAGCCCTTTTCTCCCCTCACAAGGATTCGTCCCATAGCGCCCTGGCTTCCTATCTCGGCACCTATGGACGCTGAACGCCAGCGCTTGTTTTCGGGAAGATCGGAAAGATCCGGACGGTGACCCTCACGCGTGTGGATAATTGTAAGCCCCTTTACCTTGCGCGCGGCCGCGAGCAGAGCCTTTAAAGGCTCTACCGCGCGTCTTGTGAGGGATATGTCATAGCCCATAGCATCTACATATCCGCCCTTTCCGCAAAAATCTGTCTGCATATCTATTATCATAAGTGCAGTGTTCTCGGGTCTCAGGTCGCCGTCAAACGGCCACTTATACGGGTCGGCATTGATATACATATTTGTCACTTCTTTCGTTGCATTTTTATTTTTTCGCGGGCATTTTCCCGAACGCTTCTATCACGGCGGCGGAATCGGTAACGCATCCGAACAGTCCGTAGCTCGTCTTGATAGTGCTTAGTGTCGATAAATGGTTTTCATATATGGTCGCGGCGGTACAATCAGACAAGGTGATACATTCATATCCTCTGTCGTTCGCGTCGCGAAGCGTTGTACTAACGCAGCAGTCGGTGGTCACACCGGCAAATATTATGTTCCTTATATGTCCTTTTATCAGTATCTGATCAAGGTCGGTAGCCTAGAAAGCACCCTTACCCGGCTTGTCTATGATTATCTCACCTTTTTCCGGGTAAAGCTCGGGAACGATGTCCCAGCCCTTCTCGCCGCGGACAAGTATCCTTCCCACGCCGCCTTCCCCGCCGATCTCCGCTCCGCACTGCTTTGAGCGCCAAAGTTTGTTCTCGTGAAGATCTGAAAGGTCGGGGCGGTGACCCTCACGCGTGTGGATTATCATAAGACCGTCTACCGAGCGCGCGGCGGATAGAACCCTTCGGGTAGGCTCTATCGCTGCTGCGGTGAGCGATATATCATACCCCATTCTGTCAACAAAGCCGCCCTTGCCGACAAAATCGGTCTGCATATCAATTATCATCAGGGCTGTATTTTCCGGTCTCAGATCACCGTCAAACGGCCACTGATAAGGCTGTGCGTCAATATACATAGAACCGCCTCCGTTCATCAGTTAGCGCTTCCTATAACGCCCTCAACGAACCAGTCGCAGGTTTCGAGTTCGTCTACCGAAGGTCTTGTACCGGCAGCTATTCTTACGTTGCCGTCACGATCCTTTATTTCGCCCTCAAACGCGAACAGTGTTCCGTCGATCATCTGCTTCTTCGCTGTGTCGATCTTTTCACGGAGTTCCGCAGATACAGCGCTTCCGTAAGGAGCTATATCTATGACGCCTTCTTTGAGGCCGCCTCTGTACTTGCCGTCATATACAGAACCCTTGAACTTGCCGTCGAGAGCTGTCTGTGTCATATCGACGAACAGATCGGACCAGTTCCATACCGGAGCTGTGAGCCAGTGTGTGGGAGCGAGTTCGCCCGCGTCGGCGTGACAGCCGCATACATATATACCCTTGCTCTCGCAGAGTTCAACTATCGTCTTTGTGCTGTCCTGATGTGTCGCGATAACGTCGCAGCCGCCGTCGGCAAGAGAATTTACAGCGTCGGTCTGGAGCGCGGGATCAGACCAGTCACCGGTGAAGATTACCGTTGTGGTGATTTCCGGATTTACGGACTTCGCGCCAAGAGTAAACGCATTGATATTAAGCATTATCTGGGGTATTGCGAACGAGGTTATAAAACCGAGCTTGCTGCTCTTTGTGGTACTTCCGGCAGCTATACCAGCGAGGTAAAAACTCTCCCAGATAGTACCGAAGTATGTACCGAGATTTTCCGAAGTCTTAAGTCCGCCCTGGTGGAAGAATACACAGTTCGGGTTCTCTTCAGCCGCGTCAAGAGCGGGATCAAGATGACCGTAGGATGTCGGGAACAATACCGTCGCGCCCTGCTGGATCATCTGTTCGAGTACTCGGGTAGCTTCCGATGTCTCGGGGATATTCTCCGAACGGAACACATTTATCTTGTCGCCGAAACGCTGTTCAACATCAAGGCTCGCCTTATATGCCGCCTGATTATAACCGTAGTCGTCCTTTGTTCCGACGAAGATGAAGCCTACTCCAACGGGTGAACCTGAGCTTCCGCCCGAACCCGCCGTAGTTGTTGCTGGTCCATTTGAACATCCCGCTGCCGCAACTGCCATTGTACACGCCGTAAATAATGCCGCCATTTTTTTGATGATCGATTTCATTTTTTTGTCCTCCTGATTCTTTTGTTACTTTTGTTTTTATGTATGGACGCCGCCGGACTTCAGGTCTCGGTAACGCCGTGATCCAAAGCCTATACGGCTTCAAATACCTTTTTGAGTTCCGCAGGCATCTTACCGTTCTTCTTTATCGATGCCGCAAACAATGCTATGAGTACGAGTACATACGGTATCATCATAAGCAGGAACGACGATATTTCGAGACCCTGCTGCTGAAGTATCATCTGAAGCGCCTGCGCCGCTCCGAAAATGTACGCGCCTATGAAAGCCTTAGCCGGATTCCACGCGGCTATACAAACGAGCGCCACGCCTATTACGCCTCTGCTTCCGGTCATACCTTCTATCCAGGTATGTGTGTACGCGATTGAAAGCTGAGCTCCGCCAAGCGCGGAAAGCATACCGCCCATTATCACGCTCAGGTAGCGCATACGGATCGGATCAGCTCCGTAAGCGTAAACAACGTTCTCGTCCTCGCCCGTCGCTCTGAGTATGAGTCCGAAGCGCGTCTTATAAAGAAGCAGGCACATTCCGGCGCATATCAGATATGACAGATAAGTTATCGGATCCTGATCGAAAAGCGCGTCCCCTATTATGGGTATATCCGCAAGAAACGGTATCCGAAGCTTTGTGAAGCCCTCGGTCGAAACGCTTACGTAGTTTCGTCCGAGAAAGGCTGTAAGCCCGAGCCCGAGAAACATAAGCGTCAGTCCCGTCGCCAGCTGATTGGCCTTGCGCGATATAACGAAGTAAGCGTGTAAAAGTCCCATCAAGCCTCCCGCTATACACGCGACCGGTATAGCGAGAAACGGCTGACCTGTCTCGGCACACACTATATAAGCGAAGAGGGCTCCTACCGCCATACAGCCTTCGGTACCGAGGTTTATCACACCGGCTCTTTCACTTACCGTTTCGCCGCACACCGTGAGAAGTACGGATGTTCCGGACTGTACTGCACCTGCAAGAAGAGATTCCAAGATCATTCCGATTTTCTCCCCTTTCCTTTCCACAATATAGCGAATAAAACTATCGCCATAAGTATGCTTATTGCCGATGACGGCAGGCCGCTCGATATTTCAAGCACATTTCCCGATACCGACAGGAAGCCTATCACCGCCGCGGTCAGGACTGCGACAGCCGGATCGTTCCACGCCATCCACGCGGCCAGAAATCCAAGGTACCCGTAATTTACGCCTGTCGTCTGGCGAAGTCTTTCCTCAACGCCCGCTATCTCTATCGCGCCCGCAAGTCCCGCAAGGGCACCGGAGAGAAGCATAGCGACGATCTGGACCATTTCAACATTTATTCCCGCGTGGAGTGCGGCGTTGGCATTACCGCCGACTATCCTTAACGAATATCCCCACTTTGTCTTTCTGACGAGAAGCCATACTATCACTGCCGCAGCGAGAGCTATCAGTATACCGAGGTTTATCTTACCCGCTATTCTGGGAAGCCTGAGGCTGTGCGCTATCTTAGCTGTCTGAGGCCAGTTGAACGAATCGGGATCTTTAAGATCATTGAACACGAAATAGCTTACTATCTGATAGGCGATATAGTTCATTATCAGCGTCGTCAGCGTTTCGTTCATATTCGCTCTTATTTTAAGTATTCCGGCAACGCCGCTCCAGATCGCTCCGCCGAACACACCGGCAAGCATCATCACCACTATTCCCATAAAAGAGGGGAGCGAATCGCCTATGCTGAGTCCGGCTGCTGTCGAAAAGAGCGCGCCTATCGCGAACTGACCCTCGCCGCCGACGTTTACGAGTCCCGCTTTTGCGGAAATACAAGTCCCGACCGCTATCAGTATCAACGGTGTCGATTTTATCAGCACCTCTCCGATCCCGTATGGGGTGAATAGTGTTGACGAGATCATATTCGAGTATATCGCGAGCGGATCCGCTCCGTTTGCGAGAAGAAATGCCGCGAACAGCAGTGCCGCCGCCGCAAGTACGGCAAGAAGTTTTCCTGCGTTCTTAACCTGCGGCTTTGACAATATCGTTGCGTTCACTGTCATTTTTAACACCTCCAAGCATTATCTCGCCTATCTCTATGGGCGTCGTCTCGTCGGGTATGAAATCGCCGTAGATCTTGTTGTCGGCTATCACACACAGCCTGTCCGACATATCGAACAGTTCGTCGAGATCCTCAGATATAAGTATTATCGCGCTTCCGTGTTTTTTAAGCTCGATAAGCGTTTTGTGTACTATGTCCACCGTGCCTATGTCAAGTCCCCTTGAAGGGTAGCTCGCAAGCAGCAGCTTCGGCGCTTTGATTATCGCTCTCGCTAGAACCGTACGCTGAATATTTCCTCCGGAGAGGGTAGCGAGATTACGGTTTATATCAGGCACCCCGAGCGTATGAACGAGCTTTGAATTATTCAGCTCTTCCTTTATGATGTTCCAGTCTATGCCGAGGCCCTTTGTGCGTATCGGAGCACCCGCGAGTACCATATGTTCGTATATTGACATTCCCGGGACAACGTTGTCTCGTTTCGGGTCTTCCGATATAAGTGCCATACCCGCGTCTATGCGCCTGTGTATACCGGCCTTGGTAATGTTGGTACCCATATATTCCGTTGTACCCGAAAGCGAGATCCTGAGTCCGAAAAGCGTTTCAACAAGTTCCTTCTGGCCTCTTCCCGAGATCCCCGCAACACCGAGTATCTCACCTTGCTTCACCGTCAGATTTATACCGCCGATTATACATCTTCCGTGATCGTCTATGAGCGAAAGTTCGCGGCAAACAAGGCAATCCGGAGCATTGTCGTAATCGAAGTGCTTTTTGGCTTCGCGGTAATTCATAACTCTGTGAGCTGTATCCTCGCCCATCATCCTGGATACTATCGTGTTCTTATCGAAACCGTCCTCCCGCTTGAAATTATCGGTTATGACTCCGTGACGGAGTACGCTTATTTCGTCCGCACACGACATCACTTCATTGAGCTTGTGGGTTATAAGAACTATACTGTACCCGTTTTCACGAAGCTTCTGTATCATTTCTATGAAAGCCTTTACCTCGTTGTAGGTAAGAACGCTCGTCGGTTCGTCGAATATCAGTATCCTCGTGTTGTGCATCATAAGCACTTTTACTATCTCGACTCTCTGACGCTGTCCGAGGTCCATCTCCCAGACGTATCGGTCGGGGTCTACAGGGATACCGTACTTTTCCGAAAGCTCCGCGATCTTTTTCTTTATCTCGCTTTTCTTGCGGTGTGTCTCACTTTTCGGAAGCGCGAGCATTATGTTTTCAAGAGCCGTGAACGCCGGGATAAGTCGGAAATCCTGAAACACCATTCCGATCCCGCATTCCATAGCCTTCTGCGGAGTTATTTCGGTTTCCTTTCCGTCTATGAGTATCTTACCGCTTGTGGGTTTATAAACGCCGTAGAGCATCTTCATCAGTGTGCTTTTTCCCGCGCCGTTCTCGCCGCAAAGAGCGTGTATCGAATTTTCGTAAAGCTTTAAGCATATATCGCTGTTCGCTGTGAAATCACCGAACTTCTTGGTAAGTCCCACCGTTTCGAGTATGGGAATAAGCTCCTTTTTATCCGATCCCATTTTGCCTGCCTCCGTTTTCTTTTGCTGTTTGTTTAATTTCTGAGTTTGTCGAGCTTTATAGCTATTTCTATCTGCAGCTTTATTTCTTCGTCGTCTATATCCGCGCCGATGATGTTCCTTATCCTTTCAAGCCGGTAGCAGACCGTGTTGTAATGCGTGTAGAGCTTCTCGGCGGTAAGCTTTATGCTGCTTCCGGATCTGTAATAGCAGATCAGCGTTTTTACCAGCTCGACTCCGTGTTCCGCATCGTAATCCTTGAGCGCTTTCAGGAATCTGTCTCTGAACGCCGCCACCGAACGGTTATTCTGCGGGAGAAGTGCGAGCAGAGTGTATATACCCAGTTCATCGAACGAAACTATATCGCCGCTTATGCTGCATCTTTCGCATATCTCACAGATATTCTCCGCCTGAGCATACGCTTTCGGAATATCGGAAGCGGAGACCGGGTCGCTTACACAAAGCTTCAGATCCTTTATACGGGTGTCATTCACAATTTTTGTATAAAGCTCGTTTATCTCTTTTCTTCCTGCCTCGCCGGAGGCTTCCGCGACCATAACATAGTGCCTGTTGTGAAAAGTTACGGCGTGATCTCTTCCAAGCCTTCGTATGTACCGAGCAAACGTTTCGCTGTTCTGCTCATCCGTACTGTCGGTCAGCACTCCGACGATATATAATTTATCGGCGGAAATGCTCATACCGTATGAACCGGCAGCCGCACATATATCGGTATCGTCAAGAAATGAATCCGTCAGCCATTCGTTTATGAACCGGGTCTTATACTTTTCATAGATCTTTCCGAACGACTTCGCCTTTCCGTATTCGAGAGACAGGACCGGAAGAACTCTGTCTGCTGCCGCGAACGCAAATTCAGGGAACTCGCGGTTTTTGATGAACATCACGAGTATCGCTTCGCTTTCACCTCCGGTCACGGATATTTCACGAAAAGCCGTCCTGTAAACTGTTCCGTCCGGCTCCGTTATCGTACCTGAGCTTGTGCTTTTTGCGACCGCGTCCGGTATCTGCGTTCCCGGCGGACATATCGGCGGTGCATCTTCGGTCTTTATATATGCAGCACAACCGACTTTTGAGGAAAACTCCGCCAACGCGGTTTCGGGACCGTTTTTACCGTCGCTTCTCGCAACAGCCTCGATCACCGATTCCGCTATCCTGTCTGCGGTGGTCATAATGACCATTTCCTTTGCGAGTATCTGTTCGAGTGATTCGCGGACAATGCTTGAGAATACAGCGCCCTCACTCAGCTCTATGAGTATGAAACCGTTAGCTTTTGCGGCTTCTATCATTTTATCGGAGATCTCTTTGATGAATCGTTTCGGTTTAAGCGCCATTCCGATAACCTTTTTCGCCGCCAGCATCGGAATTATGTCAACTATCGTTTCCTCGTTATCTTTAAAAGGGTATCCAGTGGTTATGAGGAATTCCTCCTCGCCGACCCAGTTGACTATATCAGGTACTTCCACGGTGTTTATCTTTATGATTCGCTTGTCGAGGAGATCCTCACCGGTGAGAAGTACAGAACCAGCCATAGAATTCAGTCCGAGCATATCGCGGCAAGTAAAATATCTCAAATTCTGCAACTTCTTCGCCTCCAAAAATCATTTTCTAAAGAAAGAGGCGCCGCTCCGATCATACGAAACAGCGCCTTTGCTCTTTACATTTATCATTATACAACAAAAGAATCGGCTTGTCATTATGGATAAATCACAAATGTGATCGTTTCTATTTGTGGTTTGTTCACAAATCTATACAAATCATCTTTGTTGGTCTCGCGTACATTTTGAAAGTTTTCGTTTTAGATAATTCAATTAACTTTCAAAATGTGCTATATTTATATATACATAACCGCACAGATTTATACGGGTGCTTATGATTGACCTGCGGTAATTTTGTGGCTTTTATATGCCTGCTCACAGCATTAAATACGATATCGGTAATAAAGATTACATATAACAGCAAAGCCGAAACATTCTGATCTGTTTCGGCTTTTTACTATTTAATTTTATATGTCGCAATGTACTCCGTGTCAGGCGGACAGGCTATACCGGGATCATCAAAAATCAGATCGGCGCGCCGGTTCAGTTCGTCAAGGCCGCAGATAAAATGACACATTGCAATTCCTATGTCTATTTTCTGCGTATCCCAGCCGTTCGCGGTATAGCCTTTGCTGTGCTTCTCGTAGAAATGAGCCGCGTCATTGTCGACAACTATGCGCCAGGGTTGTTTATTCACAGCCGAGGGCGAAAGACGCACCAATTCAAGAGCGCTCCGCAGTTCACCCGCTTTTTCCGGAGTCAACGGCTTATCGAACGAGCCGTCAAAGAACAATGTGGAAAAATCAAGTCTTGTATCAGCTTTTACACCTGCGCGCATCATCGTTTCACGCACCGACATCTTTTCCGCCGGGTACCCGAGGGGGCTGACACACGGCATAAATTCGTCCTCATCAAGCTCCACAGCCTTCTCAAAAACAGAACGGTTCATAGTTCCGGCTATCCACGTCGTTCCGATACCGAGCGACTGTGCGTAGAGTACAATTTTCTCGAACGAATACCCGAAAGCCTCCTCAGCGTGAGGCCGACGTTTCAGCTTTCCCGCGATAAACGTGTCAGTACCGACGATAACCGGGCTTGATACTCCGTCCGCTTTCGTCCCGAGCAATTTCCACCTGACAGGCATATCAAAAGGGTTATCCGTTTTGTTTGCATACTCAATGATATTCTGAAGCTTATCCCGCTCAACACCTTTGCCGTCGAACGTACGAATGCTACGACGTGCTTTTATCAGTTCGGACGTTTTCATAAATACCTCCGTATGATCAACGCAGTTCCCGAGCTATTGCGCTCTCGATCGCTTCAGGTTTCTGTGTCGGCTCAAATCGCGCCTTGACTTCCCCGTCAGACCCTATAAGGAATTTGGTGAAATTCCACTTGATACGGCCCTCTTTCTGACTTTTGAGGTATTTATACAGTGGAGCTTCATCACTTCCGTTTAACAGGTTCTTCGGATTCCACCGGGTCAATAGCATGAAAACTATCGACATCGGGGCAGATACCAAGCTGTCGCCCATTATCAAAGGCGCAGTGAATAGTTCCGATATCATCTACCGATATTACTGTTCCGGTCGTTCCCGGTGGAATAGGGCGAGGATCATCGCCCATGCTGTCAAGCATTATCCTTGTACCTTTCGGAAATGCATCTTTGTAATACTGTACCTGCTATTCCTTTCATTCTTTTTTCGAGTTTTCTGCTTCCGAAGCTGTCAAGAAGTATCTGCATAGCAAGCTTTGTGGTTATCTGATCATGATAATTCTGACCGTTGCACCGGAAGCATGAACTTCGCGGAATTTGGTAAGGTATCGAGATCATCATCTGTTCGATACGTTGAAGGTGTGGGGTTTCTGTAAAATACATAGGAGCTCCTTCCTGAGAAAAATTCATATACATTGACGATTTTTTCTTGTTATCGCCAACGAATATCTCTGTTTCTGCTGAATTTTTGCAACAAAAAAGAG
>CACZGM010000071.1 GCA_902780695.1 uncultured Ruminococcus sp.
ATTTATGCCGTATTTTAAGTCAAAACCTATTCACGCAGCCGTTGACAAAACTCTGAGGTACATTTTAAATCCGGACAAAACAAGTGAATTGTTGTACGCGGACTCAATAAACTGCTTCACGGACGCACAGGCGGCATATCTGAATATGAAACAGGTTTACGAGCATTTCAGCGGTCGCAGCTTCACCGAGGGTAAGTCCAAAAACGGCAACAGCCCGATCAAGGCGCTGCATCTTATCCAGTCGTTTTCGCCGGAGGACGGGGTCACGCCCGAAGAGGTACACCGGATAGGGCTGGAACTCGTGAAGAAGATGTACGGAGATAAGGTGCAGGCGGTTATTGCAACCCACGTTGACAAGGAGCATATCCACAATCACGTTTGCGTGAACACATACACGCTCGACGGAAAGAAGCTGTACAACACGATCTCGGAAGTCGTCCGCGCCCGTGCAATATCCGACGTTATCTGCAAACTGCACTGCGTTCGGAACGTGATGCTGTCGAAGGCTCGGAAAAAAGGCAAGGGTATGTCGTACTGCGAGTGGCTGCACCGTCGGACGGGTACGTCGTGGAAAGCGAAAATCTGCGCGTATATAGATACCATTATCCCTGTTGCGGAAAGCCTTGCTCCCGGTCAGCAGCGCGCGGTTCGACTGAAAAATCTCGGCGATGGGTACGACGAAAAGTCTATCGCAGAGCGCATAGCGTGCTTCATAGCCGGTCGTCCGAAAGAATGGACGCCTGACGAAATTCTACGCACGGTCATTCGTGAATTTACCGATAGCACCTTCAAGATCGGCTTTGCCCAGAGCGTCAAGGACACCACCGCCGAGCTCGCAAAGCGACTTGCCCTTATCAACCGCGAGCATATTTCGTCCGTCGGAGAGGTTGAGGGCAGGCTTCATGACGCAGAAAAGGAGATAGCAAAGCTGACCGCGAAGATCACCGACCTTGAAGCCGACTTGCAGCACAAGCAACTGTTATCTTCGGCGGCAAAGCGGTACTTCCAGAAATACAGGCTCGGCGAAAAACGTGACGACTACCCGGCAGCGCAGAAAAAACAGGACAAGCTGATTCTTGAAAAGAACGGTATCAAGGCACTGTCCGATACTTTCCGCTTTGACGATGATGTCAATTCCGATAACCTTGACTTGCAGAAATTAAAGGCGAAGCTCGCGGAGCTTACCGACAAGACCGAAACATACCGCAGTATCATTGAGACCTGCCGCGACAAAGACGACTTTATAACGAAAATTCATAAAGAAGTCGAACGCCGGCTTACCGAGCAGGAGCAGGACAAGATTGCGGCTATGAAAGCTGACAGGTTCAGGATATACCGCCCCGCCACAGATTATGACGACACATTTGATGACGGCGGACCCGCGCCCAATGTTGATGACTGCGATCTTCTTGTTGACAGCAATATGTTCGAGGTCAGGGAAAAAGGCAGCGAGAGTGAGGACTTGGGTGAAAGGCTCGAAGCGGCGTATCGCTTTTATAACCTTCGTATCGGCGACCTCATCGCTATCGGAGATCTTGCATACCGCGTTAATAAAAAAGGTTACAGCGTATTAAAGACTTTCACGAAGTCCCGCGCCGAGAAAGAATGTGAACGTCAGGAAGAAC
The DNA here is from genome assembly GCA_902780695.1 of uncultured Ruminococcus sp. Taxonomy (GTDB): domain Bacteria; phylum Bacillota; class Clostridia; order Oscillospirales; family Ruminococcaceae; genus Ruminiclostridium_E. The sequence goes on from CACZGM010000071.1 coordinate 1,626, forward strand.
TCGCCCGTCAGGAGCAGGAACGTCTTGCTGAAGAAGAACGCCGACGTAAGCAGGAAGAACAGGAACTCAGGAAAGCGGAAGAAAAGCAGAAACAGCCAAAACCGCAACAGAAAAAGAAAAACAAAACACTTTAACAATGAAATTCAAGGAGGAAAAGGAATGAGAAGAATACTTACAATTAAGGAAGCAGCTAAACTTATCGATCAGCTACCGTGCTTTATGGCAGGTAAAAAATATCTGATCGACGAGCAGACTCTGTACAAGGCTGTATTTGGAGAAGTACCCGCTGAGGACAAGCCGGCATGATTCGCCCTTTGCGCCTATACTATTATAAATATATGATAAATTTGCAAAAACTACTTGACAAATATAAAAATATAAGCTATACTTTAAAGCGCTAAATTATATTTTTACGAAAGGATGATGAAATATGGCAAATATCACTAAAAGAGGCAATGGGTACAATATTCGTGTATCCTGCGGATTCGACGGGAACGGTAAGCGGATCTTTAAGTCTATGACCTATAAACCACCGGCTAACACTCCCACCAAGGAGGTCGAGCGGCTGGTAAACAAGACTGCCATAGAGTTTGAGGAACGCTGCCTGAACGGTCAGGTCATTGATTTCGGAATACGTTTCAGGGATTTCGCGGAGAAATGGTTCAAAGAGTACGCCGAGAAGCAGCTCCGAGCGACAAGCCTCAGCCGATACAACGAGCTTATGAAGCGCATAATGCCGGTATTCGGCAATATGAAGCTCAAAGCGATCAGACCGTATCAGCTGACAGAATTCTACAACAGTCTGTCGGAAGAAGGCGTTCGTAATGACACCAAGTATATCGGGCGAGATACTGTTGTATCACTTTTCCGGAGTTCGGGAATGACGCAGCCGGAGTTTGCCAAAGCTGCCGGGGTATGCCATTCAGTGGTAGAAAGCGCATTACACGGCAGGAATATCTCCAATAAGAGCGCGCAGAAGATAGCGGACTATCTCGGAAAGCCGATAGACAGGCTGTTCAAGTGCGTAAATGAGGGCAAGCGGCTTGCAAGCAGGACTATACAGTATTATCAGATAATACTCTCCTCAATGTTTTCAACTGCCGTAGAATGGGAATTTCTGTCGGAAAACCCGTGTGAACGAGCCAAACCGCCGAGAATAATCTATAAAGAGAGCCGCTATCTGGACGAGGACGGAGCCGCCGCAGTCATGGACGCTCTGGGACAGGAGCCTTACAGATACGCAATAGCGATCTACATAATGCTCTACACCGGACTGCGTCGTGGTGAAGTCTGCGGATTGGAATGGTCGGATATTGATTTTGACAAGCGGATAATGTCAATAAACCGCAATTCTCTGTATATCCCGGAAAAGGGAACATTCACGGACAGCCTGAAAACCTACAGCTCCAGCCGCGTTATAAACCTGTCGGATGATCTGATAGACATACTGAACGACTATCGGACATGGCAGGAAGAACAGGCTGAAATGCTCGGTGACAAGTGGAAAGGCAGCGAACGCATAGTGACGCGGCTTGACGGTTCTCCGATATGCCCGGACACACTCTCGGGCTGGTTCTATAAGTTCATACGGAAGAACCATCTGACGCAGATCTCGCTGCACTCCCTGCGGCACACCCATGCTACGCTCCTTATCGCCTGCGGAATACCGCTCAAGACCGTGTCCGCAAGATTAGGTCATGCTTCGGTTTCAACAACGAGTAATATATATGTTCACGCGATACAGTCAGCCAACGCAGCGGCGGCAGACGCTATCAACATGGCGCTTTCTCCGCACAAGGCGGCAAAGAGAGCCAAAAAGCTCCGGATCAACAGCAGTATCGCATAATAACACAACGGCACGGCAGATCATCACGGTTTGTCGTGCCGTTGTGTTTTCTGAATTTCAGCTAATGTTTTTTACATATAGTATAAAAATATAGTGTCGATTTGCAAGCCTGCTCACACTTATTATTCAAAAACAGCTTCTCAAAAGATACACTTCATTACGATAAATCACTTCAAACTGCGATAAATAAAGGGCTCGCGAATCTTGGTGTGAACAAATTGTGAACAAAACGCCAAAATGATGTTAAATTTTTGATTGAATTATCAAATAATAAAACCGCTTAACAGGCTTTGTTAAGCGGTTTCTTAATGGTGGACCCGGGGAGGATCGAACTCCTGACCTCCGCGTTGCGAACGCGGCGCTCTCCCAGCTGAGCTACGAGCCCACATCGGGAATAATTATATCACAAATATTCGTAAAAATCAATAGCAAAAATCATATTTTTTAAAAAATTCAAAAAAAGTATTGTAATTCATGTATGTTATATGGTATAATAAATAATGAATGACTGTCCGCAAAGGCAGGCGGCTGCGTTCCGGAAAGGATAGCTTATGGAAGAACAGATAATCTACGGCAGAAACGCTGTTATGGAAGCCTTGCGCTCCGGCAGCGGGGTAGATACCGTGTATATACAGAAAGGCGCAGGCGGACTCGGAAAGCTCATCTCGCTTGCCAAGGAGAACGGTGCCGTCGTAAAGGACGTATCTCCCGAAAAGCTTGACGACCTCTCGGCAGGCGGTAAGCACGGTGGAGTCGCGGCCGTCATCGCGGCTGCCGAATACGCCGATGTCGACGACATTCTCGCTGTGTCCGCTGAAAAAGGCACTCCGCCGTTCATCATAATTGCAGACGAAATACAGGATCCTCACAACCTCGGCGCGATAATAAGGACAGCCGAAGCTGCCGGTGCCGACGGCGTTATCATACCGAAACGACGCAGTGCGGGACTCACCGCCGCGGTATTCAAGACTTCCGCAGGTGCCGCAAGCTGGGTCAAAGTAGCAAGGGTCTCAAATCTTGTTGAAACGATAAAAACGCTCAAATCAAAAGGCATCTGGGTCTATGGAGCCGAGGCGGACGGCGAACCCTTTCGCAAAGCCGATTTAAGCGGACCCGCGGCACTTGTCATAGGCTCCGAGGGAAACGGACTCGGCAGACTTGTGCGTGAAAACTGTGACATGATACTTTCAATAGATATGTACGGAAAGATAAATTCACTGAATGCCTCGGTAAGCGCCGGAATTCTGATGTACGAATTCGTGCGCGCCAGACATTCATGACAAACTGCGCATCGCAGGAAAGGAGAGACGGCTCAGATGTCGGATTTTTCACTTGACGATATTCTCGACAAGTACGGTCATAAGGACAGCGGCGCAAGCTCGTCCGATGACGTTGATGACATATTGAACGATATACTCGGCGGGAGCTCATCATCTCGGAAAAGCAGGGAAAAGGAGCAGTCCGAAGACCCATACATAGACGTATTCGGCAGCGCACAGCGAAAGCCGAAAGACGACGATCCGGATTCATCGACAGAGCTTGACGAAAAGAAACGCCGGACGGAGCATCGCCGCGCCGAATTTGAGGAAAAGCAGCAGCTTGCCGAAGAAAAGAAGCGTGAGGAGCTTGCGAAAAAGCAGCGTATAGCCGAAGAACGCCAGCGTGCCGAAAAGGAAAGAAAGCAGCAGGAAGAAGCCCGCCGCCTTGCCGAAGAAGAAGAAAGAAAACGGCAGGAAGAAGAAGCACGTCTTGCTGCCGAGGAAAACGCAAGGATCCGGCAGGAAGAAGCTATGCGCCTCGCCGAAGAGGAACGGATACGGCAGGAGGAGGAGGCACGCAGGCTCGCGGATGAACAGGAGCTCGCCGGAGCCGGACAGCCCGATACCCCTGCGGAAGAACCCGCGAAGGAAGAACCGGAACAGACCGACCTCACCGAGGAAGAAAAGCTGAAGCAGGCGGAAGAAGAATTCAGACGCCGCAAATTCGAGGAGGAAGAACGAAGATTCGCGACAAAGAGCGTGATCGTGCAGGATGTTCCGATAGAACTTCCCGGAACCGGGAAAGAACAGGCGGGACAAGCATCCTCGGAACCTACCACAGAGGAGATACAGCTCGAAAAGGTGCTGCGCCAGCAGAAGATCGAGATAGACTCACAGAAGCTGCTGATACAGGAGACGGAGCTTGAAGACCCCGACGACTTCTTAAAATCAATAAACCCCTACGATATGTCGAAGAAGTCGGATTACACGATGCAGATAGAAACGCTTACCGCGGCGGAAATGTCCGGCGACACAATGGGTGTCGATGCGATACTGCTCAAGGAGCTCGCAAAATCGAATGCCGCGTCGCCGACGCTTGAGGACACAAGACCGTTAGACCGCATAGTCGGCGGAGCCACACGCGTAATGCCGGATCTGGAAAAACCGGAAGGCACCGGCTACGCGATAGACCTTGACGAGACGTTTGAACTCAAAGACGATATAAAGGAATTCATTCCCAAGAGCGATACAAAGGAAGTCCGCAAGCATTCGGAGGAGGAAGAACGCCTGCTTCGTTCGATAAACAACACGATCGAGCAGAAGCGGCTTTCGGATATACAGGACACAAATCCCGCATCCGCGTATGATACGGGTCCGTTTGACAAGATAGTCATACCGACCAATACATTCAAGTACGAGGCAGCGGTCAACAAGTCGCTGCACACCGGTGAGATACCGAAGAACGACCCGGAGATAGCGGAGCAGAAGCTCAAAGAACTGGCTTCAAAGCGCAAGCGCAGACTTTCAAACTTTGTGCTTGAGGATATCTCGGACGATGACCTCGATTATTACGACGATAACGCCGAGGAAACGGCTCCGGACGACGAAGCTGGCATCTGGACAGACCTTGTTGAAACACAGAAAAGTCTGCGGCTGAGATTCGTGCTTCTGTTCATTGTGACAGCGGCAGTATTCGCGGCAGATATTCTGCAAAAGATATTCATACAGCAGAAAATCGGTATGTTCGGCAACGAACTCGGACTTCTCAGCAATGACGGCATAGTGTTCACAAACCTTATCGGCGGTGTGCTGGGAATGATACTCTGCTCCTCCGTGATGATAAGCGGACTCGGCAAGATATTCAAGGGCAAGGCGGACTGCGACAGCGTATGCGCGGTAAGCTGCACGCTCTCGCTGCTGGCTTCGATACTGCACCTTATGGACACCAACGACCTGCAGCAGGGCAGGGCATTCATCTACGTCCCGGTTGCGCTGCTCGGACTGCTGCTGAACTCGGTAGGCAAGCTGAGCATGATAAAACGCGCGAAGAAGAACTACCACTTCATGCAGTCGGACGCTTGCAGATACTACGCAGAGGTGATCGACGGACAGAGCGAAGCCTCGGCTTTCACAAAGGGAGTCGTTTCGGAGCTTCCGTATCTGGTAACGATGCGCAAGACCGAGCTTTTCACCGACTTCCTCAAAAAGAGCTACTGCGAGGATATGGCGGACAGAGCTGCGAAGCGGCTTGTGCCGATCTCGCTGGCTATAGGCGTCATAATGGGACTTCTCGTTTACTTTATCCCGAACGGAACGGAAGTGAACGGGGTACAGGTATTCAACAACAACATCTATTGGGCAAGCTCGGTATTCGTCGCTTTTGTTTGCATGATGTCGCCTTTCTCGATGATGTTTATGGTAAACAATCCGTTCAGACGCGCGTCACGCTCTCTTCTGAAACACGGCAGCGCACTGCTCGGATATACGTCGGCGGAGGAATTCGGAGAAACCAACTCGGTCCTTGTGGACGCGGCTACGCTTTTCCCGAAATCCGCGATAGAATGTACGAACATAAAGCCCTGCAAATTACAGAACTCTATCAACAACATATCGCTCGATATGGCGATAATACTTGCGGCAAGCCTTGCGGTGAACTGCAATTCGGTGCTTTCCGGACTGTTCTTCGAGATGATAGGCGCGAACCGCGATATGCTGCTTAAGATCGACGGCTGTGTTTACGAGGATAACATGGGCGTTATGGGCTGGTATGAGAACAAGCGCATCATAATGGGCAGCCGCGAACACATGAAGCATCACAGCATAAAGATACCGGAAATGAGCGCAATTGCAAAATACTCGCGCAACGGTTCCGACAGCGTTTATCTCGCAGTCGGCGGAGAACTTGCGGTGATATTCTTCATAAGACTTACCGCGAACCCGTCTGTACGCAGCGAAATAAAGGAGCTCACGAACCGCGGCACCTCCGTGATAATCAAGACCACGGATTCGCTTATAACGATAGGCAGGATAACCGACCTGTTCGACATCGACCCGGAGAAGGTAAGGATAATCGGCTCCAGTCTGCACGGACTGTACAATGAATGTACGTCGTACACTGCGAACGGCTGCGGCGCACTTGCCGGAACAGGGAGCTTCGTATCCCTCGCAAAGGGCATAAACGCATCGAAGAAGCTGCTGAAGGACGTAAGCATCTCACGCGTATCGCTTATCCTCGGAATTATCATAGGCGTACTGTTTATGATATTCCTCGCTTTCCAGCCGATAACCCTTGTATTCACTCCCGAGATCATCATTGGCTGGAACCTACTGTGGCTCCTTATAATGCTCTTTATACAGGGATTCAGGAAATACTGACAGATCCGGTGACCGGGATAACGCCCGGTTCCGTAACTTCCGAAATCGTTACGTTCTTTCCCCTCGCCCACGGCGGGGGGAAAGACAGCATTTTTAAACGATTTGTACGTTTATCGCAGAGTTTTATTCTGCATTTTTCATTTTCAATTCAAAGGGGGTCGTGTTTTGTCACTCGACGGAGCTTTCCTTCACTGCACGGTGAGGGAGATGCTTGATAAAAAACTGATCGGCGCAAGGGTTGACAAGATACACCAGCCCTCACGCGATGAGATAATAATTACAATGCGAACTTTCGGCGGAGCAGAAAAGATCCTGCTTTCCGCGGAAAGTTCGTCGGCACGGGTGTGTCTCACCTCTGCCGCGCCCGAAAACCCACAGCAGCCGCCTATGTTCTGTATGCTTATGCGAAAGGCTCTTGGCGGCGGGAGACTGACCGGTATTTCACAGGACGGTCTCGAACGTATCATTAACTTTGATTTTGAATGCACCAATGAGATAGGCGATCTCTGCGAGAACCGCATTGCCGCCGAGATCATGGGCAAGTACAGCAATATAATACTTCTCACGAAAAAGGACGGCGTGTGGAGAGTCATAGACAGCATAAAGCGCGTGACGGACGATATTTCCTCCGTGCGCAGGATACTGCCCAATATAGTCTATGAGCTCCCGCCGAGAGAGGACAGACTGAACCTCACGGACTGCGACCTGTCCGTACTCGGAGAACGGCTCGCATCGTTCGGCGAACAGCGTATCGCAAAGGCGCTGATGTCTGTTTTCGAGGGCATTTCTCCGATCTTCGCGAGGGAATGTGCGTACCGCGCGGCAAGAGATACCGAAGCGCGCGTCTGCGACCTTAATGAGGACAGGCTCGAAAAGCTGATATTTTTCCTCAGAAAGAGTGCCGGATATATCGAAAGCTATGACGGCTGCACAATGGTATGCGAGAAAAGCGGCAAGCCGAAAGACTTCTGTTTCGTGCCGGTAGAACAATACGGCGCGGAAATGACGGAAACACATTACGACAGTCCATCCGTGCTTATCGACCGTTTTTTCGGCGAGCGTGCCTCGGCAGACCGCGTAAAGCAGCGTTCCGGCGATCTGCTGAAAACCATAATGACGATATACGAACGTGTGGCAAGAAAGCTCGAAGTACAGAAGCAGGAGCTTGCGGACTGCGCGGAAAAGGAAAAATACCGTCACATGGGCGATATTCTGAGCGCAAATCTGTACCGCGCCGAAAAGGGCATGACCGAGCTGAAAGCGGAGGATTATCTGAACGGCGGAGAAATAACGATAAAGCTCGATGTACGGCTTACACCGTCACAGAACGCGCAGAAGCTGTACTCTGAATATAAGAAACTCGACACGGCGGAGAAGATGCTGACAAAGTTCATTTCGCAGAACGAGAAAGAGCTTGCCTACATCGACAGCGTGTTTGATGCCGCTTCGCGGGTCGGCAGCGGACCGGGCAGCGAAGCCGCGATATACGAGATAAAGCAGGAGCTAATCTCTTCCGGGTATATCCGCTCGGCAAAGACCGAAAGAGCCGCGAAAGCGCCAAAGGCTCTGCCGCCGCTGAAATTCCGGTCGTCGGACGGATTTGAGATCCTTGTCGGGCGAAACAACCTGCAGAACGACAAGCTCACGCTGAAAACGGCGCTGCCGGAGGATATGTGGCTTCATACGCAAAACATTCCCGGTTCCCACGTCATTATCCGCGCAGAGGGAAAAGACATTCCCGACAGCACGATTGTCGAGGCGGCACAGCTTGCGGCGACCTGCTCAAAGGGTCGGAACGGAACGAAGATACCGGTGGATTACACACTCGCACGGTATGTAAAGAAGCCGAACGGCGCAAAGCCGGGAATGGTGATCTTCGTCAACAACAAGACGATACTTGTTGACCCAAGCGAGGAACTCTGCGAGAAGCTGAAACAGTGAATAGTGAATAATTGTGGTATCGCCTTCGGCGATAATATCTGTAATAAAGTAAACATCTGATCTTAAATCAGCTTGTTAATAAAATCATTTTTCTATAAATAACATTCGCTTTCGCTTCCTTTCGCGTCCGAAAGGAAGCGGGGTAAGAGCACGAGAACGGGGCAGAGCCCCGTTCTCGTCCGCGCAAGCGGCAAAAGCGGAGGAAAGGAAAGACAACAAAATGAAGAAAGAACTCGCAAAAACCTACTCACCGAAAGATTTCGAGGAGCGCATCTACAAGAACTGGGAGGAGAAGAAGTACTTCCACGCCGAACGCGACCCGGAAAAGAAGCCCTACACCATAGTTATCCCGCCTCCGAACGTAACGGGACAGCTCCACATGGGGCACGCGCTTGACGAAACATTACAGGATATCCTTATACGCACAAAGCGTATGCAGGGATATTCCGCGCTGTGGCTGCCCGGAACCGACCATGCTTCAATTGCGACTGAGGCAAAGGTCGTTGCCAAAATGAAAGCCGACGGAGTTACCAAAGACGATATCGGCCGCGACGGATTCCTTGAACGCGCATGGGACTGGACACACGAGTACGGCGGCAAGATACAGAACCAGCTCAAGAAGCTCGGCTCGTCCTGCGACTGGGAGCGTGAGCGCTTTACTCTCGACGAGGGCTGCTCTGAAGCTGTTCAGAAAGTATTCATCGACTACTACAAGAAAGGTCTCATCTACCACGGCGAGCGTATAATCAACTGGTGTCCGAACTGCCGTACCTCCATTTCCGATATCGAGTGCGAATATGAGGAGCAGGAAGGTCACTTCTGGCACATCAACTACCCGCTGTCCGACGGAAGCGGCTTTGTGCAGATAGCCACCACACGTCCCGAAACTCTACTCGGCGATACAGCCGTAGCCGTACACCCGGACGACGAGCGTTACAAGAACATCGTAGGCAAGACCGTAAAGCTCCCGCTTACCGACAGAGAGATCCCCGTCATCGCCGACGAATACGTTGAAATGGACTTCGGAACCGGCGTTGTAAAGATCACACCCGCACATGACCCGAACGACTATGAGGTAGGTCTGCGCCACAATCTGCCTATCATCAACATAATGAACGACGACGCTTCCATTAACAAGGAGTACGGCGGCAAGTATGCAGGAATGGACAGATACGAGGCAAGAAAGGCTATGGTCGCCGATCTTGAAGCACAGGGGCTTCTCGTTAAAGTTGAGAAGCACGTCCACAATGTAGGCACCTGTCAGCGCTGTCACACCGTAGTTGAGCCCCGCTGCTCAAAGCAGTGGTTCGTAAAAATGGCTCCGCTCGCAAAGCCCGCTATCGACGTCGTAAAGAGCGGCGAGCTCAAATACGTTCCGAAGCACTTTGAAAACAGCTATCTGCGCTGGATGGAGAATATCCGCGACTGGTGCATCTCCCGTCAGCTCTGGTGGGGTCACCGCATACCCGCTTACTACTGCACGAACGAGGACTGCAAGCACGAAGTCATCAGCGAAACGCCCGTGGCAGTATGCCCGAAGTGCGGCAAGCCCATGAAGCAGGACGAAGATACTCTCGATACATGGTTCAGCTCGGCGCTCTGGCCGTTCTCGACTCTCGGCTGGCCGAACGAGACCGAGGATTTCAAATATTTCTACCCCACAAACACACTCGTTACCGGTTACGACATAATCTCGTTCTGGGTATCGAGAATGATATTCTCCGCACTTGAGCACACCGGTCAGAAGCCGTTCGAGCACGTTCTTATCCACGGACTTGTGCGAGACGAGCTGGGACGCAAGATGAGCAAGTCCCTCGGCAACGGTGTTGACCCGCTGGAGATAATAGATCAGTACGGCGCGGACGCGCTGAGATTTGCGCTTGTAACGGGCAACAGCCCCGGAAACGATATGCGCTGGACTGTGGCAAAGGTCACCTCTGCGCGTAACTTCGCAAACAAGCTGTGGAACGCTTCCCGCTATATTCTGATGAATCTGCCCGAGGATATGGAAAAGGCGGAACTGCCCGCCGAGCTTCCTATCGAGGACAAGTGGGTGCTGTCCCGCTGCAACAGACTTATTAAGGAAGTCACCGACAACATCGAGAGCTTTGAGCTCGGTATCGCACTGGGCAAGCTGTATGACTTCATTTGGGACACATACTGCGACTGGTATATCGAGCTTACAAAACCGCGTATCGCACAGGGCGGCGAGACTGCGAGAGCCGCACAGAACGTGCTTGTTTACGTTATGCGTGACATTCTCAAGCTCCTGCACCCGTTCATGCCCTTCATCACCGAAGAGATATGGCAGTCCATGCCCGTTGCCGGTGAAGCGGAAAGCATAATGATCGCGGAATGGAGCAAGTACGACGAAAAGCTCGATTTCGCTGCCGAGGAAGCCGATTTCACCAAGATCATAGACGCGGTAAAGGCTGTCCGTACAAAGAGAACGGAGCTTAATGTACCGCCGTCCAAGAAAGTCACAATGCACATCGAGACAGCAGAAAAGGCGCTGTTCGAGTCCTGTGCAGTATTCTTCGAGAAGCTGGCGGGCGCATCTAATGTCGAGATAGCCGAAAAGTTTGCGGACACTGCGAACATGGCTAATGCGGTAACAGCTTCCGCGCGTATATTTATGCCGCTCGGAGAGCTTGTTGACGCGGATAAGGAGCTTGAAAGACTTGAAAAGGAAAAGAAAGCCGTCGAAAAGGATCTTGCGTTCCTGAACGGCAAGCTGAACAATCAGGGCTTCCTGTCAAAGGCTCCCGCGCAGCAGATAGAGAACGAGCGTGCAAAACTCGCTAAAGCACAGGAAAAAATGGCAAAGATAGAAGAATCCATCAATGCGCTTCGCACGATCAACAGCTGATGTGACATCACATAACAAATCAAAAAGCCCGGTCTTTATGATCGGGCTTTTGTTCTGTTTGCAGATCAGAGTATCTGCATATTGTGGGGTCAAAGCATTGTACCGCAACGGAGCAGCGATACAAAGCTATTCATTACTCACCGTCGTCCTCGTCTGCCTCGCCGGGATCTTCAGCGTCCTCGGCATCTTCGATGTCTTCGGTATCCTCTGCATCTTCGGTGTCGTCCGCATCGTCAGGGTCGTCGGTGTCGATCATATCTTCCTCGGCAGGCTTCTCGATCTCCTCGGTCTTTTCATTGTCGTCATGTTCGGTTCTGGTGAACGATACGACAGAATTGCCCTCAGTGAGCTTCATCACGCGAACACCGTTAGCCGGTCTGTTCAGCAGATTTATGTCATTTGCACGGATCCTGATAATAACTCCGTCCGAGCTGATAAGGATAACGTCGTCGTCCGGACCGAGTGCGCGGATACCGCATACATGACCCTTCTCGTCGCTGACCTTGTAATTCGTGATACCCATTCCTCCGCGGTTCTTTACGGGATAGTTGTATTCAAACTCGCCCTTTTCGTTCACGCGGCGGTTGCCGTCCTTGTCGAGCTTGAACAGCGCGGTGCGCCTGCCGTAGCCCTTGTCGGTAACGGTAAGTATCGTCATATCCTCGTTGTAGATCTTTGTTGCACCTACAACATAGTCGCCCTCGCGCAGCTTTATCGCGCGGACACCGGAAGCCGTTCTGCCCATAAGGCGAATGGTATGCTCCATAAAGCAGAGAGCCCTGCCGTCATGCGTCGCTATCAGAACACCGGAGTCGCCCTCGGTGATGTACGCTGCCGCGATCTCATCGTCCTCCGCGAGATTTATAGCACGCAGTCCCTTCTTGCGGACATTCCTGAACGCCGACAGCGGTGTGCGCTTTATCTTGCCCTGCTTGGTTATGCAGATGAATACTTTGTTTTCGGCAAAGTCGGCAGTCTTTATAAGTGCCGCGACCTTCTCGTTTTCCTCAAGCTGCAGCAGATTTACAACGTTAGTTCCTCTGCTCTGGCGTGAGCCCTCCGGCACCTCAAAGCATTTGACCTTCATCATATTGCCCTTGTTCGTAACGAACAGCAGATTATCGTGAGAGGAGGAAATGAACACGTTCTCAATGAAGTCCTCGTCGCGCTGCTTTATGCCCGAAACTCCCTTTCCGCCACGGCGCTGGAGATTATAAACCTCCATGGGCTGGCGTTTCAGATAGCCGAGGTTCGTATATGTGAGAACACACTCCTCAACGGGGATAAGGTCTTCGATATCAACTTCACCGCTTACCTGTTCGATAGAAGTCCTGCGCTCGTCGCCGTATTTCTTCTTTATCGCGTCAAGCTCCTCTCGGATAACGGCATAAACCTTGGATTTGTCGGAGAGTATCTCCATATATCCGCCGATCCTGCTCATGATATCGGAAAGCTCTTCCTCGATCTTCTCTTTTTCAAGTCCCGTGAGCTGTGCGAGACGCATCTGCACGATCGCGTCCGCCTGCGCTTCGGAAAGTCCTATCTCATGCTCAAAAACGATACCCTTGTACTTTTCGTCCATCGCACGGGTAAGTAGCTGACTCAGATCGGCTTCCTTAAAGCGCTCCATAAGGCGCTCCTTGCCTTCGGGTACGCTCTTGCTCGAACGCAGTATGGCGATTACTTCGTCAATGTTGTCTATCGCAAGCATGAAGCCCTGCAGCAGATGCGCACGGTTTCTTGCACGTTCGAGATCGAAACGGGTTCTGCGCTCAATGACCTCTACCTGGAAGTCAAGATAGCTTGTGAGCATATCCTTGAGCGGCAGGACTTTCGGTTCGCCGTTCACCAGAGCAAGCATGATAACGCCCACCGTGTCCTGAAGCTGCGTATAGCTGTACAGCTTGTTCAGCACCACATTCGCGTTTGCGTCGCGCTTGAGCTCCATTACTATCTTCATGCCGTTTCTGTCGGACTCGTCGCGCAGGGTGGCAATGCCGTCGATACGCTTGTCGCGCATAAGCTCGCCGATAGATTCGAGCAGTCTGGTTTTGTTGACCATATAAGGTATCTCTGTTACGACGATACGGGTGTGTGTCTTTTCTTCGACAATTTCCGCACGTCCGCGCAGGGTTATCTTTCCGCGTCCGGTATAGTACGCCGAGCGTATTCCGGAATAGCCCATGATGATGCCGCCGGTGGGGAAGTCAGGTCCTTTTATGCAGCTCATTATGCTGTCGATACCCGCATCCGGGTTGTCGATAAGCAGATCTATCGCGTCTATTACCTCGCAGAGATTGTGCGGGGGGATATTCGTAGCCATACCTACCGCGATACCGATACTGCCGTTTACAAGCAGATTCGGGAAACGGGAGGGAAGAACTGTGGGTTCTTTCAGCTTGTCGTCGTAGTTTGTGCCGAAATCAACTGTGTCCTTGTTTATGTCGGCAAGCATCTCGTTCGCTATCTTCGCAAGTCTTGCCTCGGTGTAACGGTATGCGGCAGGCGGGTCTCCGTCCACGGAACCGAAGTTTCCGTGACCGTCCACCATAGGGTAGCGCAGAGAGAAGTCCTGCGCAAGACGAACCATCGCGTCATATACGGAAGCGTCACCGTGAGGGTGATATTTACCGAGCACTTCTCCGACGGTGTACGCACACTTTCTGTACGGCTTGTCCGAGGTATTGCCCGCATCGTTCATGGTATAGATTATGCGCCTGTGGACGGGTTTGAGTCCGTCTCTTACGTCCGGCAGCGCACGCGACACTATTACTGACATGGAATAGTCGAGAAAGGCGGTTCTGACTTCCTTCTCGATGTCTATCTCCATGAGCTTCTCATTCGGGTGTATCGATTCGACGTAGTTATGTTCCATTCTTATGTGTGTCCTTTAGGTATATTTTTATCAATTTAATCCCTTTTCCTCAAAGTAGGCTTTGAAGGCGAGCATTTCGTCCGTGCCGAGGCAGCGCTTGGGTACCGCGTGGATAAACGAGCGGTTCACGAAAATAAGCAGCAGATCTCTGATGTCTGCCATAGCTATTTCCGTTTCCGCAAGGCGATAGACCGTCTTTTCGATCTGCGTGTCGTCTCTCACAAGATCGGGGTTCTCCGCTATCTCCTTTGCAGCAGGGCTGCCCTCCTCAACGGGGAAAACACCGCGGGAGTTTATCTCAACTATCTCGGTTTCCTTCTCGGCGGAGGTTATCTCAGTCTCTATCTCTATCCTGTCATCGTACAGCGTCATCGTGTACTGCTCGTCCGTGCCGAGCTCGGCAAGTCCCTGCATCATCTTCTTCCGGATAAGCACAGGCTTTATCCAGTTGAAAACAAGTATGCCGAGACCGAGACCGCCGGCGATATATCCCGCCGGGTCGGTATAGTCTCGTATCACAAGGTCTGCCGCAAGAACGACCACTATCAGATATACCATTCATAAAGGGTTCCTTAATACGGGGTATTGCCGACAAGAAGCAGTATGCCCAGCGCTATTGCCGCCACGGCGACTATCACGGCTATGACCGCGTCCGCCGTTTTCTTCGCGTGCAGGAATTTAGTGATGCACAAAGCGGAGTATATGCCGGCGGTTATGAGTATCGCCGCCGCCGACAGAGAAAAATCCCCGCCCGTCACAAGCGTGACGGCACACACCGCCCACGTTATGAGCAACGCCCATTTGAAGAATTTTCTCGCTATAGCGCAGACATCCTCATCGTCATCCTCTATCTTGTCGATAACGGACTCATGCTTCTTTTCGTCCGCGTAAATGCGGTCCATTCGTTCCAGCTTCTTTATCTGCTGTTCGTTGTTTTCTTCGGAATTCATAGTATCTTTCCTTCGTAAGTCACAGCGGGAGCTGTTATCTGTCAGTTTTCAAAATAGCCTACTTCGAGCCTGTCAAGGCTGTCGGGGGTCACATAAAGCGGGAGCCTTCCGGCCTTTTCGGCAGTCAGCCCGTTGAGCATTCCGATATGCGTCGATATGTGGCGGAACTGCATCAGGATAAGTTCGAGGCGTGATTTATCGCATTTCTCCGGGCATTCCGCAAGCATCTCGTCATTCAGCGAGCCGAGATAATCAGCGGTCTTTCTCCGCACCTTTTCAAGGTAGTCAAGGAGCTGTTCGTCGCTGAGTACGGTGCTGCATGGCAGGTTCGGGTTGTCCATACCGTCCTCGTGGAAAGGAGGCTCGTCAAACACATAGGGGTTGAAGAACCACTTGTCCGCGGAATGTATAGTGTGATAGACATATCTCCACGCCGGAGCGCCGCATACTTCGGCATTCCTGTTGTATGTCTTTATGGCTGTAATGAGATTCAGGAAGTTTGCGTCAGTCTGGCGCTTTATCATTTCACAAAGCTCGTTCATAACGCAGTATTACCTTAAATATCGAGGTTTTCAACGAACCGAGCGTTCGTCTCGATGAACTCACGGCGCGGCTCGACCTTGTCTCCCATGAGAATGGAGAATATCATATCTGCCTTTGCCGCGTCCTCCATACCGACTCTTATCATCGTCCTGCGCTCCGGATCCATTGTCGTCTCCCAGAGCTGATCGGGATCCATCTCACCGAGACCTTTGTAGCGCTGTACATCGACCTTGGCTCCGCTGTCGCCGGCAAGTTCGCTGATATACGCGTCACGCTCGTCGTCCGAGAAAGCGTAGCGCACCTGCTTACCCTTTGTCACCTTGAAAAGCGGAGGCTGCGCAAGGTAAACGTGGCCTTCCTCGATAAGCGGACGCATGAAGCGGAAGAAGAATGTGAGCAGCAGCGTTCTGATATGCGCACCGTCCACATCGGCATCTGCCATTATAACGACTCTGCCGTAGCGCAGCTTCGTTATATCGAAATCCTCGCCTATGCCTGTTCCGAGAGCCTTTACGACAGGCAGCAGCTTGTCGTTGTTATAGACCTTGTCCGCGCGGGCTTTCTCGACGTTGAGCATCTTTCCCCACAGCGGGAGTATCGCCTGGAACGCGCTGTTTCTGCCCTGCTTGGCGGAACCGCCCGCGGAATCTCCCTCGACGATATATATTTCTGTTTTTGTTGTATCCTTCTCGTAGCAGTCGGACAGCTTTCCGGGAAGTCCCGCGCCGTCTGCGGCGGATTTGCGCTTCGCTTCCATTGCTTTCTTTGCCGCGTCGCGTGCCGCCTGTGAGTTTATCGCCTTGCGGACGATTATCTCGGTAGTCTCGGGATGCTCCTCAAAATAATATGTGAGCTGTTCGGTAACGATCTTATATACAGCGGGCGCGACCTCGGGGTTTCCGAGCTTGCCCTTTGTCTGTCCCTCGAATTCACATTCCGGCAGTTTCACGGAAATAACGGCGTTGATAGCCTCGCGTATCGCCTCGCCGGAAATAGCGACAAATTCCTTCTTGTCGTCATCGTCCTTTTTCTTGGAAGCCTTCTTGACCTTCTTCTGGGTCGCCTGCTGCTCCTGATAGATTTTCACGAAGTCGTTGACTACTTTGTTGAGTGCCTTCTTGAACGCGGTCTCATGTGTACCGCCGTCGATAGTGTGTATGTTGTTCGCAAAGGAACGGAAAGCCTCGCTGTTGAAGTCGGTATTGTACTGGAAAGCGGCTTCGACCGTGATATCATCGACAACACCGCTGAGATATACGACGTCGGGGTGCAGCTTCTCTGCTCCGCGCATATTCTGGAGCCATTCAACATAGCTTATGATACCGCCCTCATATCGAAGAGACTCGCCTTGTATATCGTTCTCGTCGCGCAGGTCGGTAAGGTTTATGAGCAGTCCGCCGTTCAGGAATGCCTGTTCCCTCATACGGTCGAGCAGGATCCCGTAATCGAACACCGTCTCGTGGAAGATAGTGCCGTCCGGCTTGAAACGAACCTTTGTGCCGGTCTTGTCGGTCTTGCCGATGACCTTCATCGCCTCGTCATAGTGGCCGCGTTCAAAGCGCTGATAATGCACTTCTTTTCCGTCATATACTTCGAGTTCGAGCCACTCGGACAGCGCGTTCACGACAGAAGCGCCGACACCATGCAGACCGCCGGAGACCTTATATCCGCCGCCGCCGAACTTACCGCCGGCATGAAGAATGGTATAAACAACAGTAGCCGCCGAGATTCCCTCCTTGGGGTGGATTCCCGTCGGTATTCCGCGTCCGTTATCCGAGACTTCGATAATATCACCGGGCAGTATTTTCACATCTATCTGTGTGCAGTAGCCTGCGAGAGCCTCGTCGATAGCATTATCGACGATCTCATAGACAAGGTGATGAAGTCCGCTCGGTCCGGTGGAGCCGATATACATTCCGGGGCGCTTACGCACCGCTTCAAGTCCTTCAAGTATCTGTATATCGTCTGCGCCGTAATCGTGATTTGTTACTTTTGTGTTGTCGTCCATTTCGAAAATCCCTTATATTATAAATAGTATAGATTATTATAACATAATACGAAAAAAAAAGCAAGAGTTTTGAGCAAAAAAATACAAAAATTCCCCCGCCCCGGCGAGGGAATCCGTATGTCAGAAAAGCATATCTGTCAGCAGGCACGACCCGCGTCAGACCGTTTCAGGAAGCTCCCACTCCTCTGCCATTTTCCTGTACTTCTCCGCGTTCTCGGGGTCGCCCGTTTTTTCGTAACAATCCGCGAGCAGCGACAGGTTCTCTTTTCCCTGCGAAAGTATCGTAATAACAGCTTCCGTCTCAAATATCGCATCATTGAGCCAGCACAGCGCTTCATCATAACTGCCGCTGTCGTAGAAAAAGTGTCCGATCTCACCGCACATCTCCGAACACGGCACGGCTATCACATCGCGCAGGCACAGCCGGAAAAATCCCGCCGTATCGCCGCCGATGCGATACGCTCTCGCAAGTACGCAGCGGGCTTCGCGGTGTTCGTCCTCCGTCCGCGAAGGATCGGAAAGGCTCTTCTCAAAGAACGGCACGGCTTCTGCGAGATCGTCCCTGTCTCCCGCTATGAAAAGCTCCTTCGCGTACATCGAATGAAGCACCTTGTCAAGCCTCATTCCCCTGCGCAGCGCCTTCTGGAATGCCGCAAAATCCCGCTTTGCGTGGCTGCCCTTTGCAAGGTGCATGATCTCGATGTCACTGTTGTATATCACCGGGTCGAGCCGCACAGTCTCATGCACCGGGTTTATCCACTCGAACGTGCGCAGCCGTCTGAACAGCTTCGGGCGGAGCTCCCGCTTTGAATTGTAGGCGGTGTTTTCCTCCATAAGATTGAGATAGTACATCTGCACTATCTCCGTTTCCGGCGGCAGAAGCTCCTTAACGCGGCGGAACAGGCGTATATTGTTCTCGTCGATCACTTCGTCAGCATCGGCGGTGTATATGTATTCCTTTGTCGCCTTCGAGAACGCGAAATTCCGCGCGGCAGCGAAATCATCTATCCACGGGAAATCGTATATCCTGTCGGTGTAGCGCGCAGCTATCTCCTTTGTTCTGTCCGACGAACCCGTATCGACTATAATAATCTCGTCCGCTATCGGCTTTAGGCTGTCAAGACAGGCGGCAAGCTGTGCTTCCTCGTTCTTGACTATCATGCATACGGAAATGGTTATCATTCTGTTTCTCCGTTTCTTTTGAGAACTATCGCGTTCCAGCCCTCGGCATTGCTCTTTTTCACGGCAGTGAAGCCGTTTTTGTTCAGTGCGCCCATCACTTCGTCAAGGCGTTCGTCGATTATGCCGGAAACAACGAGCGTTCCGTTTCCGGCAAGGAACGAGCCGAATATCCCGCTCATGCCGATTATCACGTCCGCAACTATATTCGCGGTGATGATGTTATATCCGGCGCCGATCTTTCCGCGGAGCTGCGCATCGTCTATGACATTTCCGCGGTACGCTTTCACCCTGTCCGCACCGAAGCCGTTCTTCGCGGCATTTTCGGCAGCGGTCTTTACTGCGTTATCGAAGATATCCGCCATGACCGCTTCTTTCGCGCCGAGCAGAAGTCCCGCTATAGAGAGGATACCGCTGCCGCAGCCGAGATCGAGCATCTTCTCACCGCCGGTCACGATATCTTCAAGCAGCTCCATTACCATTTTGGTAGTATGGTGCTGACCTGTACCGAAGCTCGATGCCGGGTCTATCTCCAGCACCTTCCGTCCGTGTGTATCGGGGATATTCTCCCACGACGGCTTGACTATCAGCTTTTCACCGACATTGAACGGCTTGTAGTACTGCTTCCAGTTGTTGGCCCAGTCCTCCTCGCGGACATTGCCGATCTGTATATCCGGAGAGCCGTAAAAATCCGGATCCTTACCGAACAGCTCATTGACCACGCCTTTCAGCTCCGCAAGCGTTTCCAGCCCCTGCGCATTATCCTGCAAATAAAGGGTTATGTGCGTCGGCACGGTCTTCAGCCCCATAAGCTCATCGTCCACATAATCCCAGTTTGCGTCCTTGTTTTCGAGGAATTCGTCAAAATCCGCACTGTCGTGTATCTCAAATCCGTTTATGCCAAGTTCCGACAGCTGCATAACAAGCACGTCCACCGCCTGCGACTTTGTATATACATCTACTTTCAGAAAATCCATAATCTGTCTCCTTGCATTTTGATATACTTCTATTATGCCTTATTTCCGGCAAAAAAGCAATAGGGAAAAGAAAATTTCGGGAGATATCCTTCGCTGTTCGGGACGCCGGGTCTGTCGGCCAGCCCTGTGGGAAACGCAGTGGGGTTGGCGATATTTCACATTTAATCTGTGAGTAATGCTTCACGTTAAAAGGTTCTGATCTGTTTCGGGTTTTAATGCGAAGCGAATAAAAGTCTTTGGAAAGGGGTTTGGGGGATAACCTTTCTTCAGAAAGGTTTCCCCCAAGTCTCTCAGACCTCTCTCCCTCCGTACAGCTCACCGAGCAGACGGTAATACCACGCCGCCGAGCCGGTGTACGCCGACCAGCCTCCCCGCCCCTTGCACTCCGGATTGGTGTAGATGTCCGCGGACATAAAGTACGGCTCGTTGCGGTAAGACGCACCGCGCTCCGCCGGACTCAGCGCCAGCGCCAGCTTTTCCGCCGTCCTGCGGTCACCGCTGTGCAGAAACGCAAGAGCCAGCCACACAGCCGCGTGCGTGTACTGCGCTCCGTTCTCCCGCACACCCTCGGGATATCCGCGAACGTAGCCGGGATCCTCTGCGGAATCCTCGCTGTAAGGCGGCGTAAACAGAGCCACAAGCCCGGATTTCGGATCGTACAGCTTTTCGTAAGCCGCGTTCAGCGCACTGCGGCGCTTTTCTCTGTCAGGGAGTCCGGCAAGCTCCGCGAACGCCTGAG
>CACZGM010000072.1 GCA_902780695.1 uncultured Ruminococcus sp.
GGTGAGGAGGCTTGACGCTCACTGTAGGATACAGTGACTTGCAGCCCAAAACGCGCATGGATGCGCGAATCAAGGCTGCAAAGAGCTATACGGTGCAAGCAGCTCTTTTTCTCTCAAATGGGTTTTTAGAGGTTCCCAATATACAGTTAAAAGAAAATATTCATCGGAGAGATCCGGGAAAGGACAGAAAAATGGCAGTAAAACCGAGGATAGCAGGTCTGGAAAAGCTGTACAGGGAGGAGTCCCTCGATTATCAGAGAAAGCGCTACAAAAAGGCGATCGAGGATTACAAGAAGTATTTCGCTTCGGACGGAGCGGCAATACGGGTATTCTCAGCGCCCGGACGCACAGAGGTCGGAGGAAATCACACCGACCATAACTGCGGCAAGGTCCTCGCGGCAAGCGTTGACCTCGATATAATCGCGATCGTGGAGCCGCTGGACGAGCCTGTGGCTGTACTGAAATCCGAGGGCTTTGACGAGAACAGGATAATGATAAACGAGCTCGATGTACACGAGGAAGAAAAGAACACCGCGAACGCACTCCTGCGCGGTGTTACAAAAGGCTTCCAGAGCCGCGGGTTCAAAGTGGGCGGTTTCAAGGCATATACAACGTCAAACGTTATGAAGGGTTCCGGACTGTCGTCATCTGCGGCGTTCGAGGTGCTTATCGGCACGATATATTCGTTCCTGTACAACGGCGGCACCGTTGACCCGGTAAAGATAGCACAGATAGCAAAGTACGCGGAGAATATGTATTTCGGCAAGCCCAGCGGACTTATGGATCAGATGGCGTCTTCAGTCGGCGGCTTTGTCGCAATAGATTTCAAGGACGTTGAAAGCCCTATAATCGAGAACATCGACGTTGATTTTGACAGCTTTGGACACGCACTGTGCATCGTGGATACAAAAGGCGACCACGCAGATCTTACGCCGGATTACGCCGCTATACCTGCGGAGATGCACGCTGTTGCGGAATACTTTTCCGTGGACTGCCTGCGCCGTATCTGCAAGCATGATATAATCCTCAATATGAACATACTCCGTGAGAAATTCGGTGACCGCGCGGTTCTGCGATGCATTCATTTCTTCGAGGAGAACAAGAGAGTGGACAAGCTCGTGAACGCGTTGAAACGAAATGATTTTCAGGCGTTCCTCGATTCAATAAATGAAAGCGGCAATTCCTCCTACAAGTATCTGCAGAATGTATATTCCTGCTCCGATGTCAAGCACCAGGGACTCAGCATCGGTCTGAATGTCGCGGAATACGCCCTTTCAAGAAAAGGCGCCTCGCGTGTACACGGAGGCGGCTTTGCGGGTACTATTCAGGCATTTGTGCCTTTTGAACTGCTGAAAGAGTTCAAGATGGAGCTTGAAAAGGTGTTCGGAAACGGCAGCTGTCATATCCTTAAGATCCGTCCGCTCGGCGGCTGTGAGGTGGCCTTGGACAGCATCGAGGGAAAGTAAGCGGATCAGACAGCGTACTGCTCCGCCTTTGATACCAGCGTTTTATCCACGAGAGCTTCCGTGAGTATGCCTGTTTCGGTGTACTCCTCGGACAGCACCTTTCCGAGGACGCGTATCTCGGCGGAGAATCCCGCTTTGTCGTATGGAATGAGCAGCTTCATTTTCTTCGCGCTCTCCGGCAGGTTTTTTGCGATAAGCTCAAGCAGACGGTCTATGCCCGCGCCTGTTTTCGCGGATATACAGACCGTCGTGTCGTTTTCGGGAATGTTGTAATCAACGGTATCCGCTTTATTCAGTACATTGATAACGGGTATGCCTCCGCAGCCCAGCTCCGCGAGCAGCTTTTCGGCGGTCAGCGATTTGTCCTTGACTTCCGGGTCGGATATATCGGAAACGTGCAGTATTATGTCGGCATTGGCGGCTTCTTCAAGCGTAGAGCGGAACGCCTCTACAAGATGATGCGGCAGACGGCGGATAAGCCCTACCGTGTCTATGAGTGTCACGCTCCTGCCGTCGGGCAGCCCGATCGCCCG
Source organism: uncultured Ruminococcus sp. (assembly GCA_902780695.1). Taxonomy (GTDB): domain Bacteria; phylum Bacillota; class Clostridia; order Oscillospirales; family Ruminococcaceae; genus Ruminiclostridium_E. Next base: position 2,000 of record CACZGM010000072.1, read on the forward strand.
CGATGTAAGGTCGAGGGTCGCAAACAGCTTGTCCTCGGCAAGCACTCCCGCATCGGTAAGGCGGTTCAGAAGCGTGGACTTTCCGGCGTTCGTATATCCGACTATAGCCGCGGTGAGTACATTGTCCTTCTTGCGCCGGCTGCGGGAGAAGCTGCGGCGGGATTCAAGCTCTTTCAGGTCGCTTTCGAGCTTCTCTATGCGGCGCTGTATATGTCTGCGGTCGGTCTCAAGCTGCTTTTCGCCCGGACCGCGGGTGCCTATTCCTCCGCCGAGCCTTGAAAGTGAGCGTCCTATGCCCATTAAGCGCGGCAGACGGTACCGAAGCTGTGCAAGCTCGACCTGCAGCTTGCCCTCGTTTGAGACGGCACGCGCGGCGAAGATATCGAGTATCAGCATTGTGCGGTCTATGACGCGAACCTTTACGATATCCTCAATATTGCGTATCTCGCTCGCGGTGAGCTCGGTATCGAATATTATCAGCTTTGCTTCGAGAGATGCGGCAAGCTCCGCGAGCTCTTCTGTCTTGCCCTCTCCGAGCACGGTAGCGCTGTCGGCGGAAGGACGCTTCTGTATAACTCTTGCGACAGTTTCGGCATCGGCGGTCTTTGCGAGCTCTTCAAGCTCGTCCATTGATGCTTCCGCATCGTAATCGCCCGTGTCGAGCGCGGCGAGTATTGCCTTTACAGGTGTTTTTTCGTTCTGATTTTCGGTCATAAAATTCTTTCCTTCTTTACAGCAGGTAATGATATATGAGATTATTGTTTGATATGGATAAAAAAGATTATGATCCGGACGGCACAAAATTCTTCCGCCCGTCGGTAAGAGGGATCATAATGCGCGGCGGGACGCTTGCCCTTGTTCACAGCCTGAAATACGACTATTACAAGTTCCCGGGCGGAGGTATAGACGAAGGCGAAACGCATACCGATACGCTTGTGCGCGAGGTGCGTGAGGAAACGGGACTTAACGTTCTTCCGGAATCGGTCAGGGAGTACGGATATGTTTACCGTGCGCAGAAAGGGCAGACGGAGGATATCTTTGTACAGGAGAACTTCTACTATTTCTGCGGGGTGTCCGGTACTCTGTCCGGGATCTCACTTGACGGCTACGAAGCCGATGAGCGGTTCACGCTTGAATATGTTTCTCCGCGTTATGCCGCAGAGGTAAACCGGACGCATGATCACGGTGTGAAAGGCGGCAGCGGGCATTTCGCGGTAATGAACGAGCGCGAAACGAGAGTGCTGGAGATGCTTGCCGATGAGTTCGGACTTTAACTATTATACAACATTTTACACGCAAATTGCAACAGAAAGTTTAAAAAATGCAGAAAATTCTCGGATATGTAAGAAAAGCCTGTGAAAAATACAATATGATAGCCGACGGTGACAGCATAGCCGTAGGAGTTTCCGGCGGCAAGGACAGTCTTGTGCTGTTACGCGCTCTCGCGGAATACAGACGGTTCGCACCGCAGAGATATTCGCTTACGGCGATATCCGTCGATATGCGCTACGGCGGGGAAGATACCGACTTTTCCGGCATTGCCGGTATATGCCGCAGCCTTGATATCCCGTACAGGATACTGCCCACGGATATCGGGCAGATCGTGTTCGATGTGCGCAAAGAGCCCAATCCGTGCTCGCTCTGTGCTAAAATGCGGCGCGGAGCCCTTATAGACGAAGCAAAGCAGGCGGGGTGCGGCAAGATAGCGCTCGGTCACCATTACAACGACGTTGCGGAGACACTTCTGATGTGCCTTTTCAACGAGGGCAGGGTGGGGTGCTTTTCGCCGGTCACGGAGTATCCGGACAGGGGACAGGCGCTTATACGTCCGCTGGTACTCGCACCTGAAAAAGATATCCTGTCCTGCTGCCGCAGAAACGGTATTGTCCCGCTTAAATCGCGCTGTCCCGCGGATAAGAACACTGCCCGCGAGGAGATGAAACGCTGGATCGCGGAAAGAGAACGCACGGACAGGGGATTCACAAAGCGAATTTACGGTGCTCTCGCACGCAGCGGTATTGACGGCTGGAAAGAGTAAGGGCGACAGGTAATGCACTGTCTGCGTCGGTGAGGTTTTTATATTGCGAACGGGGGTGAGCGTTTGGCTCGCAGGGAAATAGATCTTGACAAGGTGCTTTCAGATGAGGACGAAGACGAATACGGTTACAGCAGTTACGGGCGGTACGATCTTGACAGCCCTTTCGGGAAAATCGAAAAGAAAGCTGAAAAAATAGAGGAATCGTTGTGGGCAAAGCATGGGAAGAAATCTTTGATCCCTCCGCCTATAATGTCCGGCTACGGCGATGATGAGTATACGCAGAATACAATTCTGGACGATATCCTGGAAGAGTACGGCGGAAAAGATGACGCAAGCAGTAACAGCGGCAGTGCGGCAGTACCGGAGAACGCCCCGGAGGAGGAAAAAACGGAAACTCCCGGAGAAACGGAAAGCCCGGAGAAAGATGAAGAACCGGAAAATCCGGAAGTCAGTGAAAAGCCGGAAGCGGCGGAAAATCCGGAAGTCAGTGAAAAGCCGGAAGTGCCGGAGAAGCCAGAAATACCGAAGCCCGAACCTCGTGTAATGATGATACCCAAGGGTGATGTGTCCATGAAACTTGATGTGCCGAAACCGGTGCTGGAGATAATGGACATACTCAAAGCACATTACTACACCGCGTATCTTGTCGGGGAGTGCGTTTATCTGATGTACATCGGAGAGCGCGTAATGGACTTCGATATCGTATGCAACGCCGAACCGGAACGCATAGCCGCTATCTTTGAACGGTCATTCAAAGTCCGCACCGATCAGGCGGAGCGCGGAGAGTATATCATAATCAACGGCGGCAGGGGAATATCCGTTTCGCCGTTCCGTTCCCGTATTGACGGCAGCGGAAGACCGATATACTGCCGGACGGTGGACGAGGATCTGTGCAGGCGTACCTTCACCTCCGAGACTGTCGCATACAATCCCGATGCCGGCATATATGACCCTTACGGCGGACTTGCCTGCATATCGCCTGAGAAAACGATACTGAAAGCCATTGACGAGGAAAAATATGAGAAGCTGGAGCGCGAACAGACTTCCGGAAAGCGAAAGAAGAAGGAACCACCGGCTAAAGTAGTCATACCGTCGTTTATGGAAAACCCGGAGAGCATACTGATAGCAATGCAGAAATACTCACGCGGCGAAGCGGAGATCAGCCCATACACTCTCAGGAATATGAACGACAACGCAGGATTGCTCGACCGGATAATGCCGGAGGAGATCGCCAGATATTTCAGACGCATAATTCTCGGAAGAAACGCCGGAGACGCTATGCTGCTGTTTCCGGAGGTCATGTTCCGCATTTTCCCGATCCTGCGTGAGCAGCTCGGGTTTGATCAGAAAAGCGATTATCAGGAATACACCCTGTATGAGCACACCGCCCGCGCCGTAGGTTATGCAGTACCGGATTACAGTGTCAGGCTGGCGCTGCTGCTCCACGCGGTCGGAAAGCCCGACTGTGCAGCGGACAGGGGCGGGTATATGACATATTACGGTCACGCGGAGCGCGGTGTCATGCTTGCGGAAGACGCACTCGAAGAGTACGGAGCCGATCTTCTCACGGTGCGAAAGGTGTTGTTTATGATAATGCATCACGATGACCGCATCACGCCGGACAATTATATGGAATATGCCGGGCGCTTCGGTGCGGAGGACACAAGGCTCCTGCTGCTGATGCAGTCGGCAAATATCCGCGCCAAGAGCCGTGACGAGCTGAACGAGCGTGTTTCGTCGGTGCTGCGGCAGCTTGCGGATAAGGTCTCCGCGGTCTCCTCTCCCGCACGGGCGCAGTCAAACCGGACTGTCACGATAGAAGGGCTCCGCGGCATTACAGATATGATGAACAGAAACGGTATATAAGCAAAAGCTAACCGATTTTTCCGAAAATGCAAATTATGTATTGCAATTTGACGGAAAATGTGGTAATATATATGTATATTATTTCATGAAAGGAAGTACCCCTATATGTTAGTATCGGCAAAAGATATGCTGAACAAGGCTCGTGACGGCAAATACGCCGTTGGTCAGTTCAACATCAACAATCTCGAATGGACAAAGGCTATACTCCAGACCGCGCAGGAGCAGAATTCTCCCGTTATCCTCGGTGTTTCCGAGGGTGCAGGAAAGTATATGTGCGGCTATAAGACCGTAGTAGGCATGGTAAAAGGAATGATCGACAGCCTCGGCATCACCGTTCCTGTTGCTCTGCACCTTGACCACGGTTCTTTTGAGGGAGCAAAGGCTTGCATCAACGCAGGTTTCTCTTCCATAATGTTCGACGGTTCTCATCTTCCCTTTGAGGAGAACTTCGCAAAGACGACCGCTCTTGTAAACACCTGTGACGTTCTCGGTCTCTCCCTTGAGGCTGAAGTAGGCGCTATCGGCGGCGAAGAGGACGGCGTTGTAGGTATGGGCGAATGCGCAGACCCCGAAGAGTGCAAGAAGATCGCTGATCTCGGCGTTACAATGCTCGCTGCGGGTATCGGCAATATCCACGGCAAGTACCCCGCTAACTGGGCAGGACTCAGCTTTGAGACTCTCGAAGCTATCAAGGCAAAGGTAGGCGATATGCCGCTCGTTCTTCACGGCGGTACCGGAATCCCGGACGATCAGATCAAGAAGGCTATCTCTCTCGGTGTTGCCAAGATCAACGTTAATACCGAGTGCCAGCTCGTATTCCAGGAAGCTACAAGAAAGTATATCGAGGCAGGCAAGGATCTCGAAGGCAAGGGCTTCGATCCCAGAAAGCTCCTCGCTCCCGGCTTTGAGGCTATCAAGGCTAAGGTCAAGGAAAAAATGGAGATCTTCGGTTCTGTCGGCAAGGCTTAAGCGCAGAGCAGGCGACGATTTCATAATAAATAATATGACCGCTGAATGTTATATCCGGCGGTCATTTTTTTGTGTTCGGAGTATTGAAAATATTATATATTTATGATATAATAAAATGGAATATATAGTGTGGGAGTGTGCTTTTATGAAATATATAATGTCGCTGGATCAGGGTACCACATCTTCGCGCGCGGTCATCTTTGACAGAAACGCAAATGTCATATCGTCGGCGCAGAAAGAATTTGAACAGTATTTTCCCGGCAACGGATATGTGGAGCACGACCCGGAGGAAATATGGGAGTCGCAGCTTGAGGTCTGCCGCTATGCAATGAAGAAAGCGGGACTTGCCGCTTCCGATATCGCGGCGATCGGAATAACAAATCAGCGCGAGACCACGATAGTATGGGATAAAAACACCGGCAGGCCCGTCTGCAACGCGATCGTGTGGCAGTGCCGCCGTACTGCGCCGATGTGCGAATCACTGGTAGAACGCGGACTTGTGGATATTTTCAGCCGGAAGACCGGACTTCTCATAGACCCGTATTTCAGCGCGACCAAGATAAAATGGATACTTGACAACGTCGATGGCGCAAGAGAACGCGCGGAAAAAGGTGATCTGCTGTTCGGTACGGTGGACTGCTGGCTGATGTGGAAGCTGTCCGGCGGAAAAGCGCACGTTACGGATATGACTAACGCCTCGCGCACGATGCTGTTCAACATACATACGCTTGAATGGGACAAGGAGCTGCTGGAGCTTCTCGATATACCCGCCTGCATGATGCCTGAAACGGTGGATTCCTCCGGGCATATCTGCGATACCGACCCGGAACTGTTCGGCGGGAGCATACCCGTCTGCGGCTGTGCGGGAGATCAGCAGGCGGCACTGTTCGGACAGCGGTGCTTTGAAAAGGGAGATGTCAAGAACACATACGGAACAGGCGCGTTCATGCTTGTGAATACGGGCAGCGAGGCTGCCGTTTCGACCGGCGGACTGCTCACGACCATAGCATGGAGCATAGGCGGCAAAGTGACCTATGCCCTCGAAGGCTCTGTATTTATCGCGGGAGCCGTGGTAAAGTGGCTGCGTGACGAGCTTGAAATGATAAAGACCGCCGCGGAAACGGAGCGCATAGCTCTTTCCGTTCCGGACAGCTGCGGAGTATATGTCGTTCCCGCATTTGTCGGACTCGGCGCACCGTACTGGGACAGCGGCGCGAGAGGCGTTATTACCGGGCTTACAAGAGCGTCCGGCAGAGCGCACATTGTCCGTGCCGCGCTCGAATCCATAGCCTATCAGGTCTGCGATGTGATGAAGGCTATGGAAAAGGACACCGGAAGCATAGGCGCGGTAAAAGCAGACGGCGGTGCAAGCTCTAACAACTTCCTGATGCAGTTCCAGGCTGATATCTCCGGAAAGACCGTGATCCGCCCGAAGATAGTTGAATCCACGGCGCTGGGTGCCTGCTTTCTCGCGGGGCTCGGCTGCGGGTATTTTGAGAGCATTGCGGATATCGCGGCGATAGACAACGGCGCGGTATCGTTTGAGCCGGATATGGATGCGGAAAAACGCACGGAGCTCATGGAGGGCTGGCATGACGCGGTAGTCCGTTCATTCAGCTTTGTGAAACAGGACGAGAGCGGCGAATAAGTGCCGGTACAGCCTTTGGAAAGATCATTATTTGTCGGAAGGACAGGTGTTATGAAAAGATTATTGGGAGCCCTGCGGGTATTCCCGCTGATATTGGCTTTGTTCTGTGTATTCTCGCTTCCCGCTGCCGCGGCTTCCGATAACGGTATAAGCGTTTCGGTCACTGAAGCCGCTCCGGGAGACAGTTTCATGCTGTTTATCGATGTACCTCGCGGTTCAAACGGAGATACGCTTTCAATTCGCGTTGAGTACGACCCCGATGTTTTTGAGATAATATCGTGGGATCCCGAAATCCCGAACTGTATCTCGAACATCGGTGACGGCTTCATCGCCGCGACATCGGCAAACGTGCAGAGGGTGATAGATCTCGGCTCCGGTATGCATCTTACCGCGGAGGCAGTCGTAAAGCGGAACGCACCCGCCGGCAGCTTTGATTTCAGGCTCGTGTCATCAAGCATTTCCTATGTAAGGGACAACGGGTACGAGTATGTTGAGCTGTGGGAACCGGAAAACTTCACTGCAAGAGTCCGTATAGGCGGTTCTTCGGCCGGAGACTACGGCGACGAGACCGATGAAATATACGACCCGGACGATGATCCGGTCGATCCCGTTGATCCGGCTGACGACGAGGAGAGCATTTATGACGATGATCCGTCCGATGAAGACGAAAGGATAATCCCTGTTGATGACGACGAGGAGTCTGACCCGGACGATCCCGGCGAGGCGGACGAGCCTTATCTTCCGCAGCCGGTATCCGATGTGAAGATATCGCTCGATTCAAGGCTTACGGGACTTTCCGAGGGCAAGATAAGGCTTTCTACCAAATCATATTTCTTTGAAAACGACACTGTGGTCGAACTCAGGGATACCGACCCTTACGGCAGCGACGCGAAGCGTGCGGCGGCAAACCTCGGCTTTGAAGGCCGTGACAGATATTCGTTTGATATAACGCTGCGTGAAACGGACACGGGAAATACGCTTGATTCTCTCGGAGACGGCTATATCGAGCTTGCGATGCCGCTGCCGGAGAGAATGAAGACTTCTCCCGAAGCACTGAAGGTATATCACATCGAGGACGGGTTCCCGAGACTTATCGCAAGCAGCATAGCAATAGAAGACGGAACGGCGAAGATATGCTTCCGTGCGAACGCGTTCTCGCCGTATATGATAATGGACACTGTAAACGAGTATTATCCCGAGCCTGTGATAATTTCGGGCAGTACAAGCGGCAATAATGCCGGCCGCCCCATAAACCCGGCTACCGGTGTAGCGGCGGCGGTGATAATACCGGCAGCTCTGGTGGGCTGTGTGATACTCGCGAAGAAGAGCGGAAAGAGGAAGAGAGCCAATAAGTATCAGGGAGGGGAAAACGATGATGAGACGGAATAAAAGCGCTGCCGTAAAACGTGCGGCTGCGGTCGGAGCGGCAATAAGCATGATGCTCGCGCTTCCATGCGCTGCCGGGAACAATGCCGGACTGCCGCTTCTCGGAATGACTGCCGGTGCGGAAAGCAGCGGTATCTGCGGCGAGGATATCACATGGACGCTTGACGACGAGGGAACGCTGACGATAAGCGGGACCGGCGGGATGTATGACTGGACAAGCCAAAAAAGTGTGTTTTATAACAACAAGAATATAAAGAAAGTCATTGTTGAAGACGGAGTGACCCATATAGGGGCTTATGCTTTTGAGCAGTGTCAGAACATTACCGCTGTATCAATACCGGAAAGTGTAAAAGGTTTTGGTATATTTGCTTTCGCGTCCTGTAAAGGTCTTTCCGACATAAAACTGCCGGAAGGGCTTAAAACAATAAGTCAAGGTCTATTCTATGGATGTTACAGCCTTGAAAGGCTGGATATACCGAAGAGCGTTACATCTATAGAAAGGGCGGCGTTTTACTCGTGTGTGTCGCTCGACGGTATTATTATTCCTGACGGCGTAACAGAACTGTCATATGCAGTATTTAATAATTGTGGAAAACTCAGTGCTGTAAATCTTCCTTACGGCGTTACAAGTATCAATGATGTTTCACTTAATGGGTGCGGAAGTCTGACAAGTTTGGAAATACCTGATACCGTGACATATTTGGGAATTCAGAACTTGTGCAGTACGGATATTAAGGAGATAACAATTCCGAAAAGTGTAACCAAAATGGGATACCGTATTTTCTACAGTAGCAATGTAACCGATATTTATTATACCGGTACAGAGAATCAGTGGAAAGCTATCGACTATAATAACCTGATGATAGGAGATGTAAAGAAAAAAAGCATAAATGATTATTTAGGCATAAATGACAATGTCACCATTCACTTTCTCGGTGACACATCAGAGCCGGAAAATGACATCACGTTCGGCGGAGGTATCAGTGTTTCTTCCGCGACGGCAGGAGCAGGCGGTACATTCGAGCTTTATGTGGATATCCCCGCTTCCGATAACAGGGCGGATACGATATCGCTGAACGTGGAATTTGATCCGGACGCTTTCGAGGTCGTTTCGTGGTATTCAAACAATACGTCCTCGCCGGATTATATCAAGGATATCGTCAGCGGCGCATGGGTGAATCACGGAACCGGTTTCCTGACACTTACCGCGTCCAACACAACGCCGCGCATAGACTTAAGCGACGGGATACATCTTACAGCCGTAATGAAGGTAAAGACAACAGCGTCTGCCGGCGATCACGGCATTACACTGAAAAAAGCCGATGTATGCAGATATGATTCCGGGCTTTACACATACAGGCATTTCTGGGAGCCGGAAACCGATCATATTGCAGTTTCCGTCACGACCGACGCTGTTTCCGGACGTGTCACCGGCTACGGCGATATCGGAGGAAAAGTGACTGTGACGCTCCTTGACGATGCCGGCGAAGTCATCGACAGTATGTTAACTGCGGACGGAAACTATTTGTTCTCCGGATTGACTCCCGGCAGAGAATACACCGTATGCGCTTCGATGCCGCACTGCGTGCCGAGAGAGGTATCGTTCAGGGCGGAAACCGTAGCCGCGGGCATAGATCTGATAATACGCAGGTACGGAGATGTTACCGGAGACAGCATAGTCGATGCGAAGGACGCAACGCAGATACTGCGCTATGAAGCGGGTCTGCCCTCTGTGATAAGAGGCTCCGACGGTATTGCCGACACCTATCTTATCAAGGTGGCGGATATCACAGGCAGCGGTAATCCGTCCTCGAAGGACGCAACACAGATACTCCGCTATGATGCGGGGCTTCCGTCGTACTTCGACAAACTGATATGAAACGGACAGGAGGAAGAACGGTATGAAGAAGATCAGTATTGCTGCGAGAGCAGCGGCGTGTTTTGCGGCTGTATGTATGGCAATCGGGGCATATCCGGCGGGCGGATATATCGGCGGTGCGCCCTTGTTCGGTGTAACGGCGGGAGCGGAGGAAGTGATCTACAGCGGGATAAGCGGAGACACGGAATGGACGCTCGATGACAGCGGCACACTTACATTCAGCGGCAATGGCAGCACAGAGGACTATATAGGTTCAGGCACCCCGTTTTACGGCAGTCAGTACGGTGTACAGATAAAAAGGGCAGTGATACTTTCCGGTGTTACTGCTGTCGGAGATTACGTTTTATACGGGCTCCGGAATATGACGAGCGCCGTCATTCCTTCGACCGTGACCCGCATCGGAGACGGAGCGTTTGCTTTCTGCACGTCTCTCAGGGATATCACTTTATCGAACGGGGTACGGTCAATAGGCTCGGCTGCTTTTTCAAGCACGGGGATCGCATATCTGGAGCTGCCGGACAGTGTGACCAATATAGATCAGTATGCAGTAACGGCCTGTGAAAACCTCAGGAGCGTCGTTTTACCCGCAGGTCTCGTTTCCGTGGGCAAGGGTGCCTTTTCCTACAACGATCAGCTTACCGATGTTTATTTCAGGGGTACGCGGTCGGAATGGTACGAGCTTTTCTCGCAGTACGGAAAAGTGACGGATACGCAGATACTTGAATATCTCGGGCTGAGCACATCGGCGAGAGTATATTTCGAGTACCCGGAATCCGGAGAGCAGCCGTACTTTCCCGGCTATATCACCGGCAGCGGTGTAAGCGTATCTGCCGATAAGGTGTCGCCGTCCGCAGTATTTTCAGTGTATTTCGATATTCCGGCATCAATATATAATGCCGATACGGTATCGTTCAGAGCATCTTTCGACCCGTCGGTCTTTGAAGTGGTTTCGTGGTATTCAAACGACCCTGCCGACAGCAGATATGTAGGAGATGTGATAGCCGGCGGTATGGCAAATCACGGAAACGGCTTTTTAAGCCTTTCCGCGACGAACGCGGCACATTCCATAGATCTGAGCCGCGGCATAAGACTCTCTGCGGAACTGAAGGTAAAAAGCACTGCGGTGTCCGGTAGCCATTATATCGAGATAATAAAGAACAGCATATCCTATGTTACCGAAGGTGGAAGGGAAAGCGTTGAGATCTGGGATCCCGTCACGAAGCGCGTGAAGATAGACGTGATCACAAATAACATCAGCGGCAGAGTCACCGGTTACGGCGACAACAAGGGCTCCGTCACCGTTCAGCTCACAGACAGCACCGGGCAGGTGATAGATACCGTTGTTACTTCAGACGGAACTTACGCTTTCAACAAGGTGACCCCCGGTAAGACATACACTGTCCGTGCTTCGATGCCGCGGTGCGTTCCGAGAGACTATACCGTGACCGCTTCGACTTCTCCGGTAGTGAACGATATGGTCATTTACCGTCTGGGAGACGTAAACGGCGACACATTCGTAGATTCCAAGGACGCAACGCAGATACTCCGTTATGACGCGGGACTGCCCTCTCTGATAAGAGATGCGAGCGGCAGGCTCAACGAATACCTGTTCAGCGTAGCAAGGGTGCTCGGCAACAGTACGCTCACTCCCAAGGACGCAACACAGATAATGCGCTATGAAGCCGGCTATCCGTCAGTTTTTGACAATATGTCATAAGTAATGCGTCCTCAACAACTGCCTTATGGCAGTTGTTGTTCCTAAATCCGCAATGCGGATTTAGGAAAGCTTTGAAAATACACTTTCAGCGTATTTTCAAAGCGGACACATTCCTTGATGTCAAGCTCATTCCGACCTACGGTCGGACAAAAGTGCAAGAAAAATTTGATTATTCTGGAATTTTCCTTGCACTTTTGCAAGCAACCGCGAACAGACTTCAAGCTGCGCTATGAAGCCTGTTCACGATTGATGAGCAGACATTAAGTACGGGTGTAATAGTCTGATGCATTTATTGTGTAAAATATAAGATTTTTATTGACATTTCGTTTTTTTTATATTATAATAATAACAGGGTGCTGTGCACCGCTATCTCATAAGAAAGGAATTAATAATTATGACTATCACAAAGAATCAGGACGGCGAAAAGCTTACAATAGCTCTTGAAGGAAGACTTGACACAACAACTGCCCCGAATCTTGAGGCAGAGCTCAAGACTGCTCTGAACGGTATTACCGCTCTTACATTCAATCTTAAGGATCTTGAGTACATATCTTCTGCGGGACTCAGAGTTCTTCTCTCCGCTCAGAAGACAATGAACAAGCAGGGCGAAATGACGATAACCGGTGCGAATGAGACTATCATGGAGATTTTTGACGTTACGGGATTCGTTGATATCCTTAATATCGAATAAACAGCATAACGACAAAGAAAAACTCGCAATACCGCTTGTGCTTACAGGCGGTATGCGGGTCATTATGCCCGTTTATGGGCAGGAGAGGTGTCATGCAGGAACTTAATATTGAAGCGAGAACGGATAATCTCGGTGAGGTACTCGGTTTCATAGATGCTCTTCTGGAGGAGCACGAATGTCGTGCAAAACCGCAGATACAGATAAATATTGCCGTTGAAGAGATATTCGTAAACATTGCTCATTATGCTTATGCACCGGATGTCGGCAATGCCCGCATTACCGTTGATTTTGAGGGTGATCCGCTTTCTGTTGTGATAACGTTCGCTGACAGCGGTATGCCTTATGATCCGCTTGCCAAGGAGGATCCGGATGTTACGCTTTCGGTCTCGGAGAGGCAGATAGGCGGACTCGGCATCTATATGGTCAAAAAGAGTATGGATGATGTGGAGTACGAGCATAAGGACGGATTTAACATCCTTACCATAAAAAAACGTATAAATTAAAAACCGCTGAGTTGTGACATTCAGCGGTTTTTTTGTTTCGGAAAAATAAATCAATGCTGTACAGATGCTGTTTCAGACTCCTGCTTCCTGTACATATTTCACTGCCGCGGTAGCTGCTACTGCACCGTCCGCTGCCGCTGTTACAAGCTGGCGGACGCTCTTTGTGCGGTTGTCGCCGGCGGCGAAGATCCCGGGAACATTTGTAAGGCAGTCCTCGCCCGCTTCGACATAGCCGGAGCCGTCGAGCTTAATGAGCTGTGCGAAGTTCTGGTTTTCGGGTATGCGTCCTATCGCAACGAACAAGCCGTTGATATCGAGCGTAGTTACCGCGCCGGTATTCTTGTCCGTGACCTCGACAGCAGTGAGGCGCTTGTCCGCGATCAGCTTTGTGACATTGCTGTTATAGATGAATTTCACGTTCTTACGCTCTTTAAGCGCACTTACCGTGGCTTCGTCACCGCGGAAAGCGTCACGTCTGTGGATAAGATACACGGTCTCCGCGAGATCGGACAGATAAAGCGCGTCTTCGAGCGCAGTGTTGCCGCCGCCCGCTACAGCAACGGTCTTTCCGCGGTAAAACGCTCCGTCGCAGGTCGCGCAGTAGGACACGCCCCTGCCGACAAGTGCTTCCTCGTTCTCAATACCGAGCTTTCGGTTCTCGGAACCGGTGGCGATTATAAGTGCCTTGCAGGTGTATGTGTTGTCCTCTGTGACAACTTCCTTCGTGCCGCCGTTATCCCTGATACCGACAGCCTTCTCAAAGACAAATTCCGCACCGAGTTCCTGTGCCTGCTCATACACCTTTGTCGCGAAATCAAAACCGGAGATGTGCATAGCGGCAGGGTAGTTCTCAATATCCGGCGTGTTGATGATCTGTCCGCCGTAGGAAAGCGCTTCGAGCACAAGCACCGTCTTTGACGCGCGGCGGGCGTAGATCGCGGCGGTAAGTCCCGCGGGGCCTGCGCCGATAACTATAATGTCATACATTTTCGTACACCTCAGAACATCTTGATTATTTCGGATTTCGGCTTAAGACCCACGCTGCGCTTTGCCTCAGTGCCGTCTCTGAACAGAACAAGGCAGGGGATAGACGAAACGTTGTAGTCATAAGCGAGATCGTCGTTCTCGTCTATATTCACGGAGACGAACTTTACATCATCGCGCTCGTCGGAGAGCTGTTCTATTGTGGGTTTCAGCATCTGGCAGGGTCCGCACCAGTCCGCGTTGAAATCAACAAGCACCGGCTTGTCGCTCTTTAATACTTCATTTTCAAATGTTGCGGTTGTCGCTTCGATTACTTTCATTTTGTATTCCTCCTGTGAATCAATCTTTGTATTTATCTGTGCTCTGACTGTAATTCAGTTGTTCCTGACATTTTCGAGTATTCTGAATATCAGCGTGTACAGCGTCTTTGCGTCGTTTTGGTCAAGACCTATGCAGCAGCGCATTTCATCGTGTATCGGCAGCACTTTTTGCTCAAGTGCCGTACCCTCGTCCGTCAGCGTTATCGAAAGGTTGCGCTCGTCCGAGGAAGAACGGCTCCTGATGATATATCCCTTGGCTTCGAGCTTTTTCAGCAGCGGGGTGAGGGTGCTCGGGTCGAGCATGAGCGTCTCGCCGAGCTCCCTGACATTTGATGTCTTTTTTTCCCAGAAGAACATCATAACGATATACTGTGTATATGTGAGGTCATACTTGTCGAGAAGGGCGGTGTACTTCCGGGTGATCTCCTTTGCGCAGAGATAGATAGGAAAACATAACTGGTCTTTCAGTCTTATATTAGCATCTTTTTCCGCCATATCACATCAGCGCCTCGATGTCAGCATCCATATCTTCGGGTTTGAATGTGGGGTCGTAACGCTTTACTACATTTCCGTTTCTGTCAACGAGGAATTTCGTGAAATTCCACTTGATATCGCCGGGCTTCTTGCAGGTCGTGCTGAGCGGCTTGATCATATTCATTGCTGCCTTGTTCTTTAAGCCTTTTATTTCCTCATCGGGCATTTTCTCCTTGAGGTAGGTGTAAAGCGGAAGCTCGTTCTCACCGTTCACATCTATCTTGGACATCTGCTCGAACTGTGTTCTGTATCTTGCGGTGCAGAATTCGTGGATTTCCTCATCGCTTCCGGGAGCCTGGCTGCCGAACTGGTTGCAGGGGAAGTCGAGGACTTCAAAGCCGTTTTCGTGATACTTTTCGTACAGCTTTTCGATGCCTTCATACTGCGGTGTGAAGCCGCAGCCGGTGGCGGTGTTGACAACAAGGAACACTTTTCCTTTGAGGGTCTGGAGATCAAGCTCTTCGCCTTTTCTTGTTTTTACTGTGAAATCATAAACGGACATAACGGTTACCTCCTTGAATGGTTGAATACGGTTTTGTTGGATCAATAAAGCCTTCAGGATTATTATATCCAAATATTAGCGCTTTATTAATTTGTTTACAAATTGATTATATCAAATTAATTGCGATTTGTCAATACCTTTTTGAAAAAAATTTTTTTCTGTAGGGCACCTCTAAAAACCGCTTTGAAAAGAGAAAATGAGATAATTGTGCCGAGAGCAAGGAGAGGCTCCGAAAGCGTGCTGGCGCACGGTGAGGAGGCTTGTTCCGAGATCCGCAGCGATTATTTCGGAAAGCCCTGATGTCAAGCTCATTCCGACCTGCGGTCGGACAAAACTGCCCCGACAAAAATTGCCGGGGCAGTTAATATTCCGATCTGTTTGCAGACTGTCAGAGTTCCGTTTTACAGTCAAAAAAGGTTTAGGGGTGCCATTTTTATGGACTTCTTCACTCCTTGGGGGAGGTGGTGTTTTTGCCTGCGGAAACGGCGGTATCGGTATCGGACGCAGGTTCCGGGCGCAGGTGGCGCTCTATGACAGCCATGATCTCGTCGAGACGCTGACCGCCGATGCCGCGGACATGGCTCAGGTCTTCGCGCAGCTTCGCAAGATCGACTGCGGGAGCCTTTGAGCCGGTGTCCTCCTCACTGAGCCTGTTATACAGGTTTTCGTAGGTCTGAATGATAAAGTCACCGCGGTCGTTGTCAATACCCTTGACGGTATTGAAGACCTCTTTGGTGAAATTGTTGTAGAATTCCGAGCCCTGCTTGGACAAGATCATCACCTTCCGTTCATCAGTAAAGTGTTTCGAGATAATCCACGGGGTTGAGCTTTTCGGCACCTCTGCGGACTTCAAAATGCATATGCGGTCCCGCGACTATACCCGTCGCGCCTTCCTTTGCTATCGGCTGACCCTGGATCACTTCCTCACCGACGGTGACAAGCACCTCGCTGCAGTGTCCGTAAAGCGTCTGGAGACCGTTTCCGTGGTCTATGATAACGCAGTTGCCGTATCCGTAGTTGCTTCCGGCGTGTATTACCGTACCGCTCGCTCCCGCGAATATGGGAGCTCCGTAATATGCGACTATGTCAAGTCCGAGATGTCCGGGATAGCCGCCGTCCCATTGGGTGTATTCACTGATATGGCTCTTGCCGACCTCCATAGGCCAAATAAACTTGCCGTAACCCGCGTCGTCGGACGAATACTGCTCCGGCGGTATCTTGGTGCCGATAGCGATCTGTTCCGATACCGGATTGGAAATAACCCTCATTGATGTCACGCGGCGGCTGGACTCGATGTTGTTCACATAAGTCACGCTCGCGGTAACATGGTTGATGCCGTTCTTTCCTTCCTTCATTATGCGGGTTACGCCGCTGTACAGCGTGTCGTCGTTGTGGTATTCGGTGGTATATCTGACTTCCGTTTCGTACTCCTCAACGACCGAAACGTTCACGGAAAGGAAGGGGACTTCCTCTCTTATCTTAATTCGCTGGCCGGTGTGGAGTCCGTTGGTGTCGAGTCCGGGATTCATCAGTCTGATCTGCTTGGCTGTAAGGCTTGTCTTGCCGCAGATCATTTCAAATGTGTCGTTTTCCTCGACCATATAGTATCCTGCGTTGGCTTTGATGCCCGTAAGCTGCGAAATGAGCCAGTCGGTGTCGATGATACTTCCCGAAAGGTAAAGACCGGCAGTGTTGCAGTCTATGGTATCCCTGAACGCGATATCCGCACCGGGATATTTTTTTCTGTACTTGTCAAGAATGCCTTCAAGGGCTTCGTTTACAGGCGTGTTGTCGGGTATGGCTCCCTGGAAAACGCCGTTGAGATAGAAGCCGTAGGCGTACTCAACGCTGATATCCGAATATTCGAGTATCATATCGGCAACGCGGTATTTGTCGAGCATTTCGCCCTCGTTTATTATCTCTATTGAGAAATCCGGAACAAGGCGTATGCTCTCGTCGCTGCCGAGGTAGTTGATACGCTGTTTAAGTATCTCGTCCGCGTCGAAATAGACCTGCTCGTTTTCGACGTATCCGAGAAATTTGTCGTTGACCGTGAGTTTGACGCAGTATTTCAGACCAGAAGCGTAGGAGACTATATTGAACAGGAAAGCAATGCTGATCACCGGTGCGGCGATGTTGAACAGCGTTACCGCAACTCCGGTATTGCCGAAGATGAACTCACCGAGGTGGGACATAGCTATCTTCACGGCGGCACCCGTGCCTTTTGTCTTTCGGTTTTTGCTTATATCGCTTGCTGCGCGTTTAAAAGCGTGTATGACTTTCACAAACGGCGACATTATCAGCAGGAGCAGATAACCGAGCTTGCGCACAAGGAACGATGTGAGGTTCCCGGAACGCTTCCAGAGCCATTCGGCACCTCTTGCTATCCATTCGGCTGCCTGCACTGCAAGTCCGGCGAACATCAGAACGATGTACCTTCCGAAACGGGAGAGATATACGGCAAGGCTGTTCAGCCTCGCGTTGATCTTTGCTTTTCTTATCACGCGCATTTCGGCAGCCGCGGCTTTTGCCTTTGCCGCTTCTTCCTTTCGCGCGGTGTCTGCGGAGCCAGGATTTACCGCGGCGGGCTGCTGAGGCTGCACGGTCATGTCCGGAGCGGTACCGTTCGTTTTTGCGGCAGCCGTCTGCTTCGCGGCATTGCTCTGATTTACGGAAGCGTTATTCTTTGCGGGATTGCTGCTGTTTTTTCTGTTTTTCGAGCTGCGTTTCTTAGCCAACGGTATCACTCCTTTCCGCATTACAGCGATATTACCCTATAATAATAATGTTACTATTATAGCATTTTTCACATACTATTTCAATACTGCAATTTCAACAAAAATACGGACTTCCTCAATACCCTTTCATACGGGGAAAAGTTGAAAAAAGCGCAAAAAAATCCGCCGGCAGGAGATCCTGTCGGCGGATAGTCCGTATTGTTATTCGTAAAGCGGGATCGTTGAGTCTCCGTGCTCCGACCAGTAGAGACCGTCGTGACGGGAATCACAGCTCGGCGGGATATTGCTCTTTCTGTAATATCCTATCATCGTGCTCGGGCATTTCGATGTCGCGAGAAGTCCGGTGTCTGTGCAGTACCGCAGTTCAAGCGTTGACGGGTCGGGAGTGAAATTCTGCACGGTCTCGGTATCGACAAAGTTCACCATAACGTCGTGCCATACGAGCGCCATTGTGCGCCAGCCGTCGTTCTTGCCGATCTCGTGGTTGTCATCGTATGCTATACGGTAGCAGGCGACATATTCGGGCGTAAGTCCGGCAAACAGCAGGTTCGACATATCGTTCGCGGTACCGGTCTTGCCGACTACCTCGACATTGCCGAGCTTTGCGTTCTTACCTGTTCCGTATTCGTCCTGTACGACTTTGAGCATCATACGGTTGGTGATCCATGCGGAATCCTCACCGATAGCGCGCTTGCCGTTGGTGTCCTGTTCGAGCACGACAACGCCCTTGTTGTCGTAAACTCTCGAATAGTAGGACGGCTTGTAGTACATACCGCCGTTGCCCATTACCTGATAAGCCGCTGTGAGCTCCGTCAGCGTGGCGCCGTTTGTGAGAGCTCCCGTCGCGAGGGGAGCGTAGGCGATATCGCTCACGCTGTCGAGGTGCTGGAATCCGAGATTATGAACAAGATGATTGTAGGAATTCACCAGTCCGACCTTCTGCATAACTCTTGCGGCTATGGTGTTCATGGATTTCTGTACCGCGTACCATGCCGGCCAGTACGCTCCGGAGCCGAAGCCCGTTTCCTGATAGTTATGCGGCCAGCGGACTGTCTGATCGGCTTCGTTGTAGCCGCTCTCCGCCGCGTGGGAACCTGTTCCGGCAAATTCAGCGTGTATCTTTCCGGAAAGATCCTGGAGCATGGTAGAGTATGTGATGAGGTTGTTGTCTATCGCGACCGAATAGTTTCCTATCGGTTTTATGGTGGAACCTATGGCGCTTACCGCCTGCGTTGCTCTGTTGAAGCAGTTGTCACCAGGCTTTTCTCCGATACCGCCCGCGCAGGCAAGCACATCGCCTCTGTAATCCATGATAACGAACGCGCCCTGAATAAGGTTCTTGCTGTCCGCGGGCAGGGAAGCGTTGTACTCCTTAAGGCAGGTGTACGGATTTTCAAACAGCTCGCCGAGCTTCTTCTGCATATCCATATCGACGTTCAGATATGCGGTATAGCCGCCGCTTCTGAACTCGTCCCATGCTTCGTCGTAGGAGATGCCGAGTTTTGCTGCGAGGTCGTTGACGATCTGATCTATCGCCGCGTCAAGATACCAGTCCTGCGAAACGGTATAGGAGCCGTTCCACTGGTATGCGAGTGAGCTGTCCTCGCCGAGTATCTCGTCCCACGGCACGTTCTGATAGTACAGGTCGCCCTCGTCCTTGCTGTCCTCGGTGATTATGCCGTAGTAATCGTTGTAGCGCATATCGGTATAGCCGTAATATGTTCCCTTTACGGGACGGCGGAATTTCACCTTTTCCGATATCGCGTCCTCATATTCCTTGGTGGTTATATATCCCTGTGCATAAAGACAGTCTCTGAGAACATATTCCTGACGTATCTTTGACTGCCTTAAATTGGCGTAGGGATTGTAGTTCGTGGGTGAGCGGACGACTCCCGCAAGGATAGCCGCTTCCGCAATGGTGAGGTCTTTTACTTCCTTTCCGAAGTAGTGGTACGCAGCCGAGCCGATGCCGTAGGCGGTACCGCCGAAGCCTATGCGGTTGAGGTAGCTTTCGAGGATATCATATTTTGTGTACTTGTTTTCAAGTGACAGCGCACGGAATATCTCACGGAGCTTTCGTCCTATGGTAGTCTCGTTGTCCTTGGTGATATCACGGACGAGCTGCTGGGTTATCGTCGAACCGCCGTCGGTGCCGCCGAATACTGCTTTTACCGTTACCGAGAGAGTTCTCTTCCAGTCAACGCCGTTGTGCTCAAAGAAACGCTGATCTTCAGTCGCGATGAAGCAGTCTATGACGTGCTGCGGGATATCCTCTATATCCACCCAGATACGGCTGGTCTCGCCGCTTATCTGCTTTAACAGAACGTCCTCGTTTTTGGAATCCTTCGCATAAATGAAGCTCGAATATGAAAGCTCGACATTCGTGAGGTCAACATCGAAGCTGCTTTCCGCGAACTGCATAATATAAACGGTAAGCGCAGCCGCAACGATGCAGAGTGTGATTATAAGTATCAGAAATATGCTCAGAATAGTAGTGCCGAAAAAGGAGAGAACGCCATGTATCTTCTGCCACACCGACATCTTATGGGTATGGTAGTAGCTTTCGACAGCCTGCTCGTCCTTGTTCATCCTGCTGTGCGACTTGGGCATATAGTCTTCGTCTTTTATTTTAACATATTTTATCTTTTTTCCGCCCATGATCTTTCCTTTATAAAACGTAATTGGACCGTTCACCGCAGTTCCCGCGGCGATACGCTTTTTATAGCGGCACGGCGGTTAATTGTCCGTGCCGAAGTATATACATTAAATATTATAACACTTTTTTGACGTTATGTTAATACACTTATGAAAAATTTATGAAAATTCAACAGGAAATGCAATAAATAATCGTCATTTTGTGACATATCCGCGCATAAATTGCAGTGGAAGAGCATAAGGAGATTGACAAATCCGTTCTTTTATAGTATAATAAAGGATATCCTCGGGGGCGTAAAGGTTTCGACGGGGGTCATGAACTTCGTTAAGCACGCAGAGTTCGCCTAAACTCTTTAATAATGGGTAAATTAAAATTAAACGCAGATTCTGAAGAATATGCATTAGCTGCCTAAGTGCAGCTCGTCCTGCCGATGAGCGCTGCGGCTTCGGTTTGGGCGTGACACAGCAGCCAACGCCTCGGGTGAGAGCTCTGTAACCCGACGCGTATCTCAAAGAGCTGCCAAAGGGCTATCCTGTCGATCGGAGAGTCCCGCGGGAGATAAAAAAGACCGACTAAGCGTGTAGAAAGACGGACGGATCGGCTTTCGGACAGGGGTTCGACTCCCCTCGCCTCCACCAGCGGGGAACGCCCCGCGGCGAATCCTGTCTCGGGTTTTCCGAGGCGGGATATTTTCTACCTCGCAGTCCGGATGAATAACTAAACTGTTTTGCTGTATTATTCATTATTCAATAAAAGACGATCGGAAGAAAGAAACGAATAACAGAATCAAACGTCCTGCCGCGGATCCCGTCCCGGGTTACCGAGGTGGGGCATTTTGCTGCTTGTCTCCGGAAATCTATGCGGTAAAACGCGAGGCGGTTTGCTGCACCAGATACAGGCGGTAATACCGGAGACCAAATGTGTTGTCAAAACTATTGACAAATAGAAGAAAATTTGATATAATAATCTTGGTGGATATATTATAGTATAATCAAAGAAACGGTGTATGTCTGTTTTATATAACAAACATACAAAGCCGAAAGAGATTACTATAAGAAATGGGGGATATGTATGAAGATCAGAAATAAAAAAGGCTTTACCTTGGTTGAATTGATCATTGTCATTGCGATCATTGGTGTACTTGCGGCTATAGCCATTCCGTCAATGTATCAGTATGTCACAAGGGCAAAGATATCGGCTGCAATCTCGGATGCTAGGACGATCAAAACGTCGATCGAAAACTCACTGATACATCATATTGCGCTTAACGGTGCCGCAAAAGCTGGTTTTAACAAGGTGCTGTATCTTGACCAGGAAAAAAGCAAACCGTTCAAGGACAGAAAATATGAAGTTGTAGGTGCTTTTACGAATGTAAGCTGGTATGCTTATAAGAATAAATCAAACAACAGCGGTTCCGCTGCACTTGATGCTATCATCGCGGGTGCTATGGATAATTCATTCAATGAGGATTGGCAAAAGGGCTTAAGCAAGAATCCGCTGGGCTATAATAAACCCACCAAAAATTGTGCTCAGTTTCTGAAAGATGCCAAGACCAATTTCGGAATAGTTGTTGTGTATAACCGCAATGGCAGTGTACGAATGTTTCAGATCTACCGGAAAAACATCCTGGTTACTTACATCAACGGTCAGTATCTTGCCAATATCGCGGATGATGCCCGTTTCGTAGGTACCGGTACATGGGATACGATCTATACTGACTGCGGTGAGGGAGCTCCCGAAGAATTCTGTCAGGTAAGCCTTGCTGACAAGCAGATAGGCAGTAACGGAAATCTGGGCGGCTGGTTCTCATAATTCGGCGCGTAACAGCTGCGCAGAGCTGACGGTATAAAGCGGCAGTATGTGTCTTTATTGACAGGATTATATTATTGCATAGTCTGGTTCCGGGCGGTTCCGCCCTCACGGAAGTGGGGGCAGAACCGTCCGTTTCGTTTATGAACAAACCAACTGCGTTATCTGAGACGTTTTTTATTGTGTTACAGAGTGATAATGTCCATGAACAATTGCACAAAAACTATTGAAAAAAGCAGCGGATCGTGGTATAATTTATGTGGTAGTTAGTGTGTTTATCCGCAAATTGAAATAATTACTTCTTTTCTGAACAGAGAAGAACAGTAAGGCTATGAAACCACCGCAGCTATAATTCCGCCTGAGGAGGGACAGAAAAATGAAGATACTGTGTCTTGATGACGAACCGCTTGCTCTGAAAATGCTTGAGACCTGTGTTAAGCAGGTCAGACCGGAAGCGGAAGTTATCTCTTTTGACGATCAGGACGATCTTCTTGAGGAAGCTGAGAATAAAGGCTGCGACATCGCATTCCTTGATATACACATGAGAGGAATGAACGGAGTCGAGGTCGCGAAACGTCTGAAAGAATCCAATCCGAAAATGAACATAATCTTCGTTACCGGCTTTTCGGAGTACAAGAGCGACGCTATGGACATGAAGGCGAGCGGCTACATAATGAAGCCTGTCACAAAAGAAGAGATCGACCGCGAACTGTCCGATCTGCGCTTCCCGATAGTGCCGAAGTCTAACGCTCTGCTTCGTGTGCAGTGCTTCGGCAATTTCGATGTGTTCCTGCCGAACGGCGAACACGTCCGCTTTGAGCGCAGCAAGTCCAAGGAAGTATTTGCTTACCTTGTACACCGGCACGGAAGCTCCTGCACAACGCGTGAGATATTTGCGGCGATATTCGAGGACGAACCTTATGACAAGAAGCTCCAGAACCTTTTGCAGACTTATATTTTTGCGATGATAAAGAGCCTCAAGGCTGTCGGAGCAGAAAGTGCGGTTGTGCGCAGCTACAATGCCCTTGCTGTCAACGTAGATGTGCTTGACTGCGACTATTACCGCTTCCAGGAGCTCGATGCCGGTGCGGTCAATGCCTATGAGACCGAGTATATGAGCCAGTATTCATGGGCCGACTTCCTGTACAACGGATTCTGATTATTCACAATGCGATGTCCTGAAAGAGATCGGATAATGTATGACAAGCCGTTCTTTGCAAGCGCGGAGAGCGGCTTTTGAATATCAGAATATTGTTATAAAAATACATGAAAAACATTAAAATGTGGACAGAAGCTGAACCGTAAGACCGTAAAAACCGGGAGGCTGAAAAAACTGAAAAAAATACTTGACAAATACCGCGCAATATGATATAATACATACACTTGATGTTAATAAATGGCTTGATAACAGCGCATTTGACAATTCAGAAGACAGTAAGAGGAGGTGCTTGACCCATGGCAAAATGCGAGATATGCGGCAAGGGTGTCACTTTCGGTATCAACGTTTCCCATTCACACAGACGTACAAACAGAACCTTTAAGCCCAATGTACAGAAGGTAAAGGCTATTGTTGACGGAACGCCGTGCAGAGTTTATGCCTGCACAAGATGCCTGCGTTCGGGCAAGGTACAGCGCGCACAGTAATGCGGCGCAGTGACCCGACAGACACCGTAATATGTCAGACTGACAGCGTAAAGCCCTCTGATTTTCAGAGGGCAGTTTGTTTTTAGGGGATTTGTATGCAGAAAACTATTGAGGAACGCGCAAAAGAGATAATGCACCTTTCCGGCTTCACCGGAGATATCACGCAGAAGCGTATAGAACACCG
Source organism: uncultured Ruminococcus sp. (assembly GCA_902780695.1). Lineage (GTDB taxonomy): Bacteria > Bacillota > Clostridia > Oscillospirales > Ruminococcaceae > Ruminiclostridium_E. Next base: position 26,068 of record CACZGM010000072.1, read on the forward strand.
TCTGAGGCTGGTCGATCTGTGGAAGATATACTTCGGCAGCAAGGTGCTTGAAATAGGCTGCGGACAGGGTGAGACAACCGCTGCGCTCGCATATACCGTAGGTGAGAACGGCTATGTTTACGCGGTCGATCTCGCAAATGAGAACTACGGTTCGCCGGAAAATCTCGGTACGGCACGGGAAAGGCTTATGAGCTCACACTTCGGTGACCGCATAAACATTGACCTCGGGGTGAATATTTTAAGCCCTTCCTTTGATTTCGGGCAGAATTCCTTCGGATATGTGGTACTGTCGCACTGCTTGTGGTATCTTTCATCGCAGGAGGAGCTTCGTGATATTCTCTATAAGGTGCGCAAATGGGCACCGAGGATATGCATTGCAGAATGGGATCCCTGTCCCACTACTTTCGGGCAGTACAAGCACTTCATGGCTGCCGATATACAGGCAATATGCGAGTCATACCACGTTTCCGACCACTTCAATATAAAGACGATGTTTTATCCGCATGAGATAGAAAATGCACTATGTGCCTGCGGCTGGGAAATAGGAACATCTGACCGCATAGACGCTTACGATGTGCAGGATGCGCTGTGGGAGATAGATATTGTAAAGGATATGTTCCCAAGGAAGATAAGCGAGCATAAGGAAATGCCTCCGAAGCTGAAAAGGCTGCTTCTTTCGCAGATATACACGCTCGGAGACGCAGAGGCTGCCGAACCGCTTCCGGTATTTGCGGCTGCGGCGGAAAGGATAGGGGAGGTCTTCTGATGAATAATAATATGGATCCGAGACTTGCAAGGGCGATAGGATACGCGGCGATGTTCGGGGGATTTATCGTTGTAGGCATAGGCACTGCGTGCTTCAATATCCTTGAAGGAGTCGTGAGTCTTATCCTGTACGGCATTGCCGGACTGTTTCTGGCATTTTCGATTATCTGGATGATAAGAAAGGTACGGTGTCCGCACTGCGGTCAGCTTCTCCATCTCAAGCTGTACGATATCAGCGTGTGTCCTTACTGCGGAAAAAGCACAGATCCGAACAGCAGATATTGAAATATCCGGTTGCAAAAAGCCGTGATCTGTGGTATAATCTAATAGTGACCCGATACAGGAGGAGGTGAGCGCATGACCGGAAAGCTCAGTGAAGCCGAAAAGAGATATGATGAAATAAGCGAAAAGCTGTCTGACCCGGATATAATCAGTGACCAGGGGCAGTACGCCGCGCTTATGAAGGAATATAAGAACCTGTCGCCGCTGGTGGAGAAATTCCGCGAATACAAGAAAGCCGAAGCAGACTTTGAAGAGGCGAAGGAAATGCTCGAAGAGAGCGGCGCGGACAAGGAGCTCAAAGAAATGGCACAGCTCCAGCTTGCGGAGAGCCGTGAGCTTATTGCGAAATATACTGATGAGCTTAAGGTTATGCTGCTGCCAAAGGATCCGAACGACGAGAAGAACGTTATCGTTGAGATAAGAGCCGGCGCAGGCGGAGAAGAAGCTGCGCTGTTCGCAAACTCCCTGTTCAGAATGTACACGATGTATGCACAGATAAAGGGGTGGCGCACCGAAACGGTCAATTCCAACCCCACGGAGCTCGGCGGGTTCAGAGAGATCAGCTTCTCGATAGAGGGTGACGGAGCCTACGCCAAGCTGAAATACGAGAGCGGCGTACACCGCGTTCAGCGCGTGCCGGAGACCGAAGCGCAGGGCAGGATACAGACCTCTACGGTCACAGTGGCGGTGCTTCCGGAAATGGAAGCGGTCGATGTGGAGATAAATCCTGCCGACCTTGAATACCAGACTTACCGTTCAAGCGGTGCGGGCGGTCAGCACATCAACAAGACCGAATCCGCTATACGCATAATCCACAAACCGACAGGAACGGTAGTCGAGTGTCAGGAGGAGCGCAGTCAGTTCAAGAACAAGGACAAGGCGATGAAGATGCTCTACACCAAGCTCTACGAGGCAAAGCTGAACGAGCAGACAAGCAAGATCGCCGAGGAGCGCAGAATACAGGTAGGCACCGGAGACCGCTCCGAGCGCATAAGAACGTACAATTTCCCGCAGAGCCGCGTTACCGATCACCGCATAGGGCTTACGCTGTACAAACTTGACCAGTTTATGAACGGTAACTGCGACGAGGTGTTTGAAGCCCTTGCGATAGCTGACAGAGCAGCAAAACTCGCTGGCAGCGGGAATAATGAATAGTGAAGAATGAATAAAGAGCAGTGAATAATCGTGTTATCCGTTCCGCGGACGATCTGATCCGTGACGGGATCATCAAGTAACTGTGAAATATAAAGGTGCTGAAAATGGAAACAAAGCTTGCCATGGCGGGCGATGAGATAATCGAAGAAGCCGCGGGGCTGCTGAAAAGCGGTGGCATAGCGGCAGTGCCGACCGAGACTGTTTACGGGCTCGCGGCGAACGCATACGATGTAAATGCCGTAAGAAGCGTTTTCAGGGCAAAGGGCAGGCCGCAGGACAACCCGCTTATACTGCACATAAGCTCGATAGAGATGCTGTACGATATCGCAGAAAGCGTCAATCCGCTGGCACTTACGCTTGCGGAAGCCTTCTGGCCGGGACCGCTGACCATGATTTTCCCGCGTAAAGCCCATGTTCCCGCGGAGACCTGCGGCGGACTCGATACTGCGGCTGTGCGTATGCCGCGGAACAGGTTCACGCTCGCGCTGATCGAGCGGTGCGGATTCCCGCTTGCGGCACCTTCGGCGAACACTTCCGGACTGCCGAGTCCGACCTCCGCAAAACACGTTTATGAGGATATGAACGGTAAAATACCGCTGATAATAGACGGCGGTGAGTGCAGATACGGCGTTGAGAGCACGGTCGTGTGCTTTGAGGGCGAGGACGCTGTGCGCATTTTGCGACCCGGCGCTGTTACTCCGGAGATGCTCCGGGAATACTGTCATGTTGTCATAGACAGCGGAGTTCTCGAAAAGCTCGGCGCTGACGCGAAAGTTATTTCCCCGGGAATGAAATACAAGCATTATTCTCCCAATGCGGAGGTATATATAGTAAAGGGAACGGATTCGGATATATCCGCGTTCCTAAAAAGCGTAAGTGTAAACAAAATTGGATTTCTCGGCTTCGGAAGCGAGATACTGCCGGATAGTGTGACTGTGTTCCCCTACGGGAAAAACGCTGAGGAGCAGGCGGAGAACCTGTTTTCAAGCCTGCGCGAAGCCGATGCCGCAGGCTGCACCGAGGTATATGTGCGTATGCCCGATACTGCGGGTATCGGACTTGCGGTATATAACCGGCTGCTGCGTTCGGCGGGATTCAGAGTGATAGATACCTGCAGACAGGGGGAGGACGCGCGTGCTTTACCGTAACGACAATATACATATCGCCGGACTTACCGGAATGTCGGGCGCGGGAAAGACCACGGCGTGCGCGGTATTTGCGCGTGCGGGATTCTGCGTTATCGACTGCGATATCGTGGCACGACGGGTAGTTGACCGGGGCAAACCGGCTCTCGCTGAGATTGCGGCGGCTTTTTCCGATGACGTGATAACGCCGGAGGGAACTCTCGACCGCGCGAAAATGGGGAGCATTGTGTTCTCCGACGCGGAAAAGCTGAAGCTGCTCGACCGCATAATCTATCCGTATATCACATTTTATCTTGCCGCCGCTGTGAGGGAGCTTTCCCGTTTCGGCGGAAATATGATAATGCTCGATGCTCCGACGCTGTTCGAGAGCGGCGCGGACATTATGTGTGATGTGATAGTCAGCGTTACCGCGGACGTAAAGCTCTGTGCGGAAAGGATAATGAAACGCGACGGTATATCCCGCGAAAAGGCGGAGGCACGGCTCTCTGCACAGCATGATGCCGCGTTCTTCCGTCAGAATTCGCGTTACTGCGTAGAAAACGGCGGGGATATCGCGGATTTTGAAAAGCGTCTCGCAGAAACGGCCTCGGCAGTCAAGGAGATTTTTTTTGAGAAGAAGTAAAGGTCTTAAGATCGTAATATCGGTGCTTGTCGCAGCGGCTTTTATTTTTGCGGCGGCGTACGCTCTTATAAAGGGGTACGAAAAAGCACATCATGATATGATGCTTGCGGCTCACCCGCTGATGTATTCCGAATATGTTGAGAAGTACGCGGAAGAATACGATATAGACAAATACATCATCTATGCGTTCATCAAGACCGAGAGCGGCTTTGACCCGAACGCGGAGTCTTCCGTCGGGGCGCGGGGGCTCATGCAGCTTATGGAGACCGCATTTGAATGGGTGAAATTCAGGCTCGGCGACGATGACGACATAACCTTTGACGATATGTTCGACCCGGAGACGAATATCCGGTACGGGACATATATGGTAAGCTATCTGACCCTGTATTTCGGCTGCACCGATACGGCTGCTGCCGCGTATTTCTCCGGCATCGGAGAGGTGGGGAAATGGGTCAGCGACCCGGAGATATCCGCGGACGGCGTTCATCTCGATACCATACCGAGCAGAAACGCCGCTCATTATGTGGATAAAATAAACAATGCACTAAACGCGTACTATGAACTGTACGTTAACGAAAGGAAGTAACGAACGATATGCCAAAGAAGGAAAAGACAAGCGAAGCGAATGCTCTTAAAGAGAAGCTCTTTATGAAGCGCAAGAACACCGGATTTGAAATGTCTGAGTCGGATACCGCGAAGGCAGACAAATTCTGTGAGGGATACAAGAACTTTCTCGATACCGGAAAGACTGAGCGCGAAGCCTGCGCAGAGGCGGTAAGGCTTGCGGAAGCGGCGGGATTTGTGCCGTTTGACAGCGGTGCGTCATACAAGCCCGGAGACCGCGTTTACCGCGTGAACAGAGGAAAAGCCATAATCCTCGCGGTGATCGGCAAAAAGCCGGTATCGGAGGGTGTGAATATCGCAGCGGCGCATATAGATTCCCCGCGTCTTGACTTGAAGCAGAATCCGCTCTATGAGAACGAAGGTCTCGGTTATTTCAAGACACATTACTACGGCGGCATAAAGAAATATCAGTGGCCTACGATACCGCTGGCACTGCACGGAGTGATATACAAGGCAAACGGTGAGAGAGTAGATGTAAAGCTCGGTGAGGACGACAAGGACCCGGTTCTTGTCATAACCGACATTCTCCCGCACCTTGCGGACGAGCAGTACAAGCGTCCTGCGCCGAAGCTCATCAAGGGTGAGGAACTGAATATCCTCATAGGCTCGCGTCCTTTCCGTGACGATAAGGCGAGCGAGGCTGTAAAACTCGGCATAATGTGCATACTCAACGAGAAATACGGCATTACCGAGGACGATTTCATCTCTGCCGAGCTGGAGTGCGTTCCCGCATACAAGGCAAAAGACGTAGGTTTCGACAGAAGCATGATCGGCGCTTACGGTCAGGACGACAGAGTGTGCGCATACACGGCTCTGTCCGCTATACTTGCCGTAAAGGGAACTCCGGACAGGACCGCGGTCACCGTTCTCACAGACAAGGAAGAGATAGGCAGCGAGGGCTGCACCGGTCTCAAATCTTCGTATATGAAATATTTCCTGTACGATCTCGCGGAATGCTTCGGCGTGAACGGCAGAACTCTGATGTCACATTCAAAGTGCCTTTCCGCAGATGTGAACGCCGCATTTGACCCGACATTCGCGGAGCCGTTCGAGAAGCTCAACGCGTCTTTTGCGGGCAGAGGTGTCGTTGTGACCAAATACACCGGTGCAAGGGGCAAATCC
>CACZGM010000073.1 GCA_902780695.1 uncultured Ruminococcus sp.
AAAATAACAAATAACCGCACAGATTGTTAGTCTGTGCGGTTTCTTTTTTACCATATATAGAAGAGAATAACTAACCGAGGTGCTGCACCTTCCGATAGAAGAGTGTCGCTACGCATTTCGCCGCGGCGCGTCCGCCGCCGCTTTTTTTTATTTTATCGTAGAAAATAGCACCAATTATGTTGAAATGATATGATTTTTGTGGTATAATATACGTAATGTATAAGTGTCGGATCTCCGGCAGACTACTTAATTCCGTCACGATTCAGATAAGCGGCACAGCCGTATCAACAATTGTGAATGGTGCATTTCATACAAGGGAGAGCTTCGATGAAAAGAAAAAAGATAGATATAACTTCGCGGTATATGGTGCTGCTGGTGTTTGTGCTGTTCGGCGTGAACACTATTCTCGGCGTTTTGCTTACATATCAGTCCGCTTCCGCAATGAAAGCGCAGATAAGCGCAAGAATGCTCGATATTACAAACACAGCCGCAGCTATGCTTGACGGCGATGTGCTGCGCGACGTTACACCCGACGACAGAGGCGATACCGGATATGAAACGGTCATCACGACCCTGCGTGAGTTCCGGCAGAATATCGAGCTTGAATACATATACTGCATACGCGACGACGGCAATAAGCAGTTCTCCTACGGACTTGACCCTATACTTGACAATCCCGCGGATTTCGGCAGCCCCGCCGTATATACCGAGGCGCTCTATACCGCAAGCAAGGGCGTGCCGGCAGTGGACGAGACTTCCCATATCGATAAGTGGGGAGCGGTTTACAGCGCCTACAGCCCCGTGTTCGACACAATGGGCAGAGTAGCGGGCATCGTGGCAGTCGATTTCGACAAGGAATGGTACGACGGAAAGATTTTCCCGATGATCTGGACGACCGTCATATCGGCGGGGTCTTCGCTGCTTGTGGCGGCGGTCATCGCAATGATACTCACGAGCAAGAACCGCAGCCGTATGCGCGTTGTCAACGAACAGCTCAACGAGCTTGCCAATAATTTCGATGCGCTGATGAAGGAAGTCCGCAATATGTCCGGTGTTAACGTGTCCGAAGAGCTTTACGGGCATTACGGAACGGAACAGTATGATGACGTTGACGAAGTCGAGTCGATGAGAATGAAGATACTCGCTTTGCAGGACGAGCTCTATGAGCAGATCGAGAACGTCAAGCAGCAGGCGTACATCGACGGTATGACCGGCGTGAGAAACAAGGCGTCCTACCTCAACACAGAGAAGAGCCTCAATGAGAAGATAAAAGAGGGAACCGCTGCGTTCTCCGTTATCGTATTCGATATGAACGGGCTCAAGAGCATCAACGATGACCTCGGCCATGAATACGGAGATATGGCGATAGTTGACGCGACAAACGTCCTCGCCGGCGTTTACGACAAGGGCGATATATACCGCATCGGCGGCGACGAGTTCATAGTTATCCTGAACACGGTGTCGGAAGCCGAGGTGCAGAACGGAATGTCGCGCCTTGAATACAGCATAGCCTCGGAGAATATGAACGAGAAGCCGTATAAGCGTCCGCTCAGTTTGTCAATGGGCTGCGGCATATACAGAGCCGGAGAGGACAAGGAATACAGAGAGGTGTTCCAACGCGCGGACAAGAGTATGTATGTTGACAAGGCGGATTATTATGCGAAGAACGGCGACCGCCGCAGAAGACAGTGAGGGCAGCAGAAATGATCAGGAAGCCGGTAAAAGAGAAAACACTTATCTTAAAGAATACCATTGTCACCGTGCTTGTCAGCGTGTTCTTTGTGGGTATTATCTTCACATTCTACACCATGCTGCATGACAAAGAGCGTGATAATATAATCAAGGAAGGCAAAATGGCAGCAATGGAGTCGGCGGAGATGTTCGGCGAGTATATGCTGATAAACCGCGACACCGTAGAGCTCACGGCATACACGCTTGACGATATGCTCACCGGGGGTACGTCGGACGATGCGATACAGGAATACCTTATCTGGCAGTCCGCTGCCGTAAGGGACGCTATCGACGCGAACACTACGGGACTGTACGGCTATATAAACGGGAGATTTTTCAGCGGCGTCGGCTGGACACCGCCGGAGGGCTACGACGCGAAGGAGCGTCCGTGGTACGCCAAGCCTTTCACCGCGCCCGGAGAGATAACCGTTCTTGACCCTTATCACGACGTTCAGTCGGGCAACTATATGCTCGCGCTCGGAAAGGTGCTGTGCGACGGTGAGAGCGTTGTTTCGCTCGACTTCTCGCTCGGCAGGGTGCAGGCGATAACCGAGAAAGCCGCGGCTCCGGACAAAGCGGATGTCCAGATGATACTCAACGAGGAAGGGCGCGTTATCGCTCATTCCGACAAGGGAGAGATCAACAAGAACTATGGCGGTGAGAGCGGCACTCTCGGCGCGGCTATATTTGAGGCACTGCGCGGCGGGTATGAAGAATGTACAGAGATCACGTTCGCCGGATCGCGCTATATAGTCTGTGATGTTGATGTGCAGAGCGGCTGGCACTGCATTTCCGTCATGGACGCTACGAAGGCTTACGGCTCGATGACGGTTATTCTGATACTTACCGCCGTCGTGGCAGTTGTCATGACCGTTATAGTTTCCATGATAATGTTCACCTCGAACAAAAGACAGCTTGACGCGGAGCAGCTCAACGCGCAGCTTTCCGCGACATCCGATATCTACATATCGCTTCACGAGATCGACTTCGTGAACGATACCTTCAAAACTATACGCAGCGCGGACAATATCTCCGTCATAGTCGGCAAGGACCGCAGCCATACGCAGGAGCTTATAAACAAGGTAATGGAGAGCCGCTCCGATCCTTCGACGAGAGACACGATACTTGATTTTGTGAATTTCACGAAGATAAATCACCGCCTGAGAGACCGCAATACCGTGACCTGCGAGTTCCTGAGCGTTGACGGCAAGTGGCGCAGAGCGCGTCTGATCGTGTCCGAAAGACTTCCGAACGGCAGAGTGGCGAAAGCCATGTATCTTGTCGAGGACATAGACAGGGAGAAGCGCGAGCGCGATATCACTCTCGAAGCCGTAAAGCAGATGAACGAGCAGATATCCTCCGTGGCGAACATCTACTTCACGATGCAGGAGATAGACCTGCGCACCGATACGCTCATCGAGATAAAGACGAAGGTGCGGAGAGTGACGGAGCTTATCGGCGGCAAAAAGGAAGGCGCGCAGGCGATAATGTACGCCGTTATGGATCAGATGTCGGACGAGAGCACCCGCGCTCAGATACACGAATTCATAGATCTTTCGACGCTCGGCGAGAGACTCAGGAGTACGAACACCGTTACCGAGGAGTTCCTCAGCACGAAGGGTATATGGAGCCGTGCGAGATTCATCGTTTTAGAGCGGGCAAACGACGGCACGATAGAGCGCGTTCTGTGGCTCGTTGAGGGCATAGAAGCGGAGAAGCGCAAAAGAGATATGCTCGCAAAGAAAGCAGAGACGCTCTATATGCGGCTGTCCTCGATAACGAATATCTACAAGACCGCCTATGAGTTCGATCTTGAGACCGACACGTTCACGCAGATACGCACGATGAACCGGACGGTCAAGGATATGATCGGTGAATCCACCGAAAAGACGCAGGAAACTATCTTTAAGGTAATGAAGAACATCGTTGACAGCCGGTACACTGACGATGTGATGAAATTCGTTGACCTCTCGACTTTGCAGGAGCGTATCGGAGACGCGGACACCATTTCTATCGAGTACATGGACAGAGAAAACCAGTGGAGACGCGGCAGGTTCGTCGTTTCCGAGCGCGGCAGGAACAAAAGGCTGCTCCGTGTGCTGTGGCTCGTAGAGGATATAGACCACGAAAAGAGGGAGAAGATGCTGATAAAATAACTGCCGGAGGAGAAGATAACAGTCAACGATAACGGCGAAGAATAACATGATATCGTTCCGGCGTGTACTGCGGTATGCGCCGGGTTTTTGTGCGTGCGCAAGAAATCGCAAATAAATTCCCGATAAACTATTGCATTTTCCGGAAAAGTGTGCTATACTATATCCGTAAATATATTTACGGAGGCTGATCATCATGAAGCATATTAAGACGATCAACAAGGCTAACTTGAAGGAAACCGCTGCAAAGGGCGGCTGCGGCAAGTGCCAGACTTCCTGCCAGTCGGCTTGCAAGACCTCCTGCACTATCGCTAACCAGCAGTGCGAGGCTAACAAGTAAGCGGCAACAAGTAAGCAGGGCTTTAGGGCGGCGAAAGCTGCCCTTTTTGTCACTTTATCGGAAAGTGACCCGAAACTTTCCCGCCGGCAGGACAGCCGCGCGGTCAATAATATAAGGAGAGCCTACGGGCGCATAAGTTATGACAAACACGATACACAGATTCAGACAGGGTGACGATTTTATTATAGTCGATGTGAACAGCGGCGGCGTTCACGTCGTTGACGAGCTTGTATATGAGCTTGTCGGGCTTCTCGAACCGCCGCTGTCCGAGGAGATGCCGGAGCGCCTTGCCGCGGAGCTGAAGAAGTTCCCCGAAGAAGATGTGCGCGAGTGCTACGCAGAGATATACGAGCTGTACAAGGACAAGGTGCTGTTCAGCGAGGACGAATACCGCAGGTATGCCGATATCGCCGTAAAGGCACCGATAAAGGCAATGTGCCTGCACGTTTCGCACGACTGCAACCTGCGCTGTAAATACTGCTTCGCTTCTACCGGCGATTTCGGGACCGGACGCAAGATAATGACGCCGGAGACCGGCAGAAAAGCGATAGATTTCCTCATCGAAAAATCAATGGGCAGACAGAACCTTGAGCTTGATTTCTTCGGCGGCGAGCCCCTCATGGCATGGGATACGGTAAAAGCTACCGTCGATTACGCAAGAAGTGTCGAAAAGCAGCACGGCAAGAATTTCCGCTTCACCGTCACAACGAACGGTATGCTGCTCGACGACGAGAAGATCGACTACATCAACCGCGAGATGTCGAACTGCGTACTGTCGCTCGACGGCAGGAAGGAAGTCAACGACAATGCCCGCCCCACACCGAACGGCAAGGGCTGCTACGATATCATCGTGCCGAAGTATAAGAAGCTCGTCGCGGGCAGAGTGAACGAGGGACGCACGGACTACTATGTGCGCGGAACGTTCACGAAGTACAACCTCGATTTCGTTGAGGACGTGCTGCATATCGCGGAGCTGGGCTTCGACCAGCTTTCCGTTGAGCCGGTGTCGGCTCCCGCGGATAAGCCCTACGCTATAACCGAGGACGACCTGCCGAAGATATTTGAGCAGTACGACCGCCTTTATGAAATAATGGCGGAAAGCGTGGAAAAGACAGGCAGAAAGCCGTTCAATTTCTTCCACTACATGATAGACCTCGATCAGGGTCCCTGCGCGGTGAAAAGGCTGCGCGGCTGCGGCTGCGGCAACGAGTACGTCGCGGTCACTCCCGACGGGGATATTTACCCCTGCCACCAATTTGTCGGTATCGACGAGTGGAAAATGGGCAATATATATACGGGCGACGTTGACCCGAAGATAGCGGATTACTTCGCCAAGACGCACATTTACAGCAAGAAGGGCTGTCCGGACTGCTGGGCAAGGTTCTACTGCTCCGGCGGCTGCAACGCGAACGGCTTCACATACGAAGGCGACGTGAGAACGCCGTACAGGATACAGTGCGCCCTTATGCGCAAGCGTGTGGAATGCGGGATAGCTCTCGCGGTGAAGGTGAAGGAAGCGAACGCCGCGGCTGATGCGGAATAACACTTTCCTTTCACGTTGTTTCACCTTTTTTCACAATGTGAAGATATTCTTTCCCGTAAAATGTAACGAACGTTAAACAATCGGTCACAATTTTTTCACAATAGCGGTGTATTATATAAACCGAAGCAGGAAACAAGGACACTTGCACTACATAACACCGCAGCGCGGGAGAAAGGATGTTTTACCATGGAACAGAATCAGAACGGATATCAGTACGAAAATCAGAACACCGGCACCGATCAGGGCCAGTACGGGACATATCAGAATTATCAGTATCGCTACGATCAGCAGCCGTATACTCAGCAGCCTGTTCAGCAGCCGAAGCGCAAGGGCAGATTCGCGAAAGCGGCGGCGATCATCGCGGCTGTGGCCGTGGTAGGCGGCGGAGCAGGATTCGGCGGCGCATTCCTCGCGTCGAACGTTATCGGCACAAAGCCGGCGGCGGCAGCCGAAGCATCCGGCGGAAGAACTACGGCTACCTACAACATAGACGACGAGAAGAAAGACGGAGATGCGGCGGCTTCCGGCGGAGATGTGGCAAACGCGATAGCGGCTGTGAACGGCACGCAGGGCGGCAGCACATCTGCGGATACGGCGGTAAAGACGAATCCCGCTGACGTAACTCCCACGGGCGAGAACGGCGAATACACATACAGCGAACTGTACGAGGCTGTAAACGACACTATCGTTCTCGTGAAAGTCTATAAAGATCAGTCCTCCGACGACATTTACAGCTACTACGACTACTATTTCGGCTACGGCGAGCGCGGCGGCAGGAGCAAGGAGGATTCCGAGCCTCAGTACGCGGGCTACGGCAGCGGCATAGTGTTTACGGAAGACGGATATATCCTTACGAACGCCCATGTTGTTTCGGGAGCATCGAAGCTCACTGTCGAGGTGAACGACTACAATGACCCGGACGTTACACACGAATACGAGGCGAAGGTCATAGGCTCGGACGATTCGAGCGACATCGCCGTTATCAAGATCGAGCGCGACGAACCGTTCCTGGCGGCGAAGATAGGCTCCAGCGACACTCTCAAGGTCGGGCAGGAGATAGCGGTCATAGGAAACCCTGGCGTTACGGCGAACATAATGTTTGCTCACACCATGACAGCGGGAATAGTTTCCGGACTTGACGTTGAGTGTCTTGCGGACAACGGCTACAGCCTGAGCCTTATCCAGACGGACGCGGCTATCAACAGCGGCAACTCCGGCGGCGGTATGTTCGATATGTACGGCAATGTTGTCGGAGTTGTAAACTCGAAGATCATCGCAACCACCTATGAAGGTCTCGGATTTGCGCTCACCATTGACGAAGCGAAGCCGATCATGGAAGACCTGCTCAACTACGGCTATGTCAAGAGCCGTCCGGTTCTCGGCGTTACCACTATCGAGCTCAACGAATACCGCGCACAGCTTTACGGAGCGAAGCTCTCGAAGGGACTTCTTATCTCCGCGATGAACGAAGGCGCACCCGTTGAGAAGAGCGGTCTGCGCGTTGCCGACATCATCACCAAGATAAACGGCAAGAACGTTGAGTCTGTAGAGGACGTTCAGCAGATAATCAGCAAGTTCAAGGTAGGCGACACGGTCACTGCCACGGTTGCACGCGAGAACTCTCTCGGCGGCATGGACAGCATCGAGATCGATATTATCCTTACGGAAAGCAAAACATCAAAATAAGCCGATCTCATCATTATACCTCTCATGAAGCCCGCACGGTATCAAGCCGTGCGGACTTTTTGGTGAATAGTGATATAATTCGCTTGAACGTTTTTATCGCGGCATCGTGCCGCGTTTTGCGTTCAAGCAAAAAGCATCGTGCTTTTTGTGGCTGCGGCGGGAGCACCGCCTTTTTTATGTTACGGCGAAATAAACGAAAAATGCACTAAAAAATGTGAAAATTGCCGATTTTTGTGTTGAAAATGCTGTTTACTTACGGTTTAAAATATGATATAATACTATCGTAGGATTTTATGCCTATCGTGTAAAAGCACAGTCCGCCGCAACCGCAATCCGGATTTGTTTTAGCAGAGAAAAGCATAATGCGACCACTGCACCTGTACAGAGAAGAATATAACCGCGGATCTCGGAGCGGCGCGTCCGCCGCAACCGCAATTCGGATTTGTTTGAGCAGAGAAAAGCATAATGCGACCACTGCATCTGTACAGAGAAGAATATAACCGCGGATCTCGGAGCGGCGCGTCCGCCGTTTGGTCATTTCCCGGATAAGCCGGGTGACAATATAATATTTATATCTGCGTCGGTTCACCCTTACGGGGAGCCAGAAAGGAAAAAGATATGGAAAACACACAGGTAAAGGCTGCGGAGACCGTAAAGGCTCCTACAGCAAACAGAGAAACAAGAAGAAACTACATCACCACGATCGTGGGTATGGGTCTGATGACGGCGATAGTTGTCGTTCTTCAGGTGTTCGCCGCTTCTATCAAGCTCGGCGAATTCAGCATAACCCTCACGCTTGCGCCTATCGTCATAGGTGCCGCGCTGTTCGGACCGTGGGCAGGCGCGTGGCTCGGACTCGTGTTCGGCGCTGTCGTGCTTCTGAGCGGTGATGCCGCTCCGTTTATGGAGATAACCGTTCCCGGAACCATAATCACCGTGCTGCTCAAAGGCGCACTCTCCGGTCTCGCGGCAGGATTTATCTACCACCTGATAGAGAAGAAGAACAAGTATGTCGCGGTTGTCACCGCAGGTATAGCGGCTCCTGTCGTAAATACCGGCGTGTTCGTGATAGGCGTGTTCGTATTCTTCCTCGGTACGATCTCCGAATGGGCTGCGGGCGCGGGTTCCGATACTATCAGCTTCATCTTCGTGGGACTTATCGGCCTCAACTTCTTTGTCGAGCTCGGTATAAATCTCGTTCTCAGCTCGGTGATAGTGACGATAATCAGCTACGCAAACAGAATGCTCCATAACAAATAAAGAACAGATAAGGAGCCGGTCCCGCCGGGTATATGACGGGGCCGGCAGAATAAGGCAGCTTAATGGAATATTTTCTCAATACCGCACGGCAGATCCCGGAATACCGTTCCGCGGCTGCCGCCGTGCCGGGTATGCCCGTTATGGTAACGGGTCTTTCGCATATACACAAGGCACACTTCCTCGCGGCGCTGTCGCTCGAAGAGAACGCAAAGGCTCCGATGATCGTCCTCTGCGATACCGAGGGCGAGGGCGCGAGACTGTGCGCGGACATCAACACGATGACCGGCGGGGAAACAGCCTTCTCTTTCCCGGCAAAGGATATGGTACTCGGAGATGTTGACGCTGTCTCGCGCGAGTACGAGCACAGGCGCATAGGCATACTCTCGCGTATGCTGAACGGCAGGGCGAAGATAGTCTGTGCCACTCCCGAAGCGGCTTCGCAGATAACCATACCGCGGAAGATACTGCAAAAACGCACTTTAACAATAAACCCCGGTGACCAATTGTCGCTTTCCGGAGTTACGTCCGCTCTGGTCGAGGCGGGCTATTCGCGCTGTGACCGGATAGAGGGAGTTTCGCAGTTCTCGCTGCGCGGCTCGATACTCGACGTTTACCCGGTGAACTTCGGTATGCCGGTAAGAATAGAGCTGTGGGGAGACGACGTTGACAGCATCTCGGTGTTCGATCTCGAATCACAGCGCAGAATAGATACCATAAAGAAGATAGATATTGCTCCCGCACTCGAAACACTGTTCCTCGACAACACGCAGATCTGCGACAAGCTCGAAGCGCTGCTGCCGAAGATACGCGGCAAAAAAGCCGCCGAGGTGAAGGAGCGCATACGCCGCGATATCGGCAATGTGAGCGGCGGGGCAGGCTGCGCCAATACGGACAGATATCTGCCGGTCTGCTATGACAGCGAAGAAACGCTGTTCGATTATGCGGACAATGTTATAATCTGCGAGAATACGTCCTGCAATGAGAGCTTCCGTTCCGCTTTCGCACAGCACACCGAGGATATCAGGCTGCTGTTCGAGGAAGGGATACTCTGCAAGGGACTTGACAGATATATGCTGACACAGGCGGAGTACCGCGCAGCCGCCGAAAGCAGGGTCAGCGCCTATTTCGACAACTTCATGCGCGGCGGCGATCTGAAGCTCTCAAAGCTGCTCAGCGTTTCGGCGGGGCAGGTCGCTCCGTGGAGCGGCGAATACCGCGTCCTGCTCGATGAGCTGAAAAACTACCTTTCCGGGAATTTCAGCGTCATTGTCATGGCGGGTACCGAAAAGGCGGCAAAGGTGCTTGCGGACGATCTGCGAAGCGACGGCATAGCCGCGGATTTCGCGTCAGAGCCGAAAAAGCTGTACGCAAAGCGCGTGTATATCACGCCGGGCGTGCTGAGCTCCGGTTACAGCTACCAGGAGGCAAGGCTCGCGGCGATATCCCACACGTCCGTGACGATACAGACGAGAGAGGCTCCAAAGCGCAGGAAAGCCGAGGTCATAAACTCGCTCAGCGACATCTCCGTCGGTGACCTTGTCGTTCACAACACCTACGGCATAGGCGTTTTTGAGGGCGTGCAGAAGCTGACGCAGGATAATATAAGCAAGGACTACATCAAGATAAAATACGCGGGTACGGACGTGCTTTATGTCCCGGTAACGCAGCTCGATCTGATATCGCGCTACATAGGCACCGGCGACGCAAGCACCGTCAAGCTGTCGAAGATGAATTCCGACCAGTGGCAGAAGACCAAGACAAGGGCAAAGGCTGCCGCGAAGGAAATGGCGGAGGAGTTCATAGAGCTGTACTCCAAGCGCATGAAAACAAAGGGATATGCCTTTGACCCGGACGGACCGGAACAGTCGGAGTTCGAGAACCATTTCAGCTACGTCGAGACGGACGATCAGCTCCGCTGCATAAACGAGATAAAGCTCGACATGGAAAGCGACAAGCCTATGGAGCGCCTGCTCTGCGGCGATGTCGGCTTCGGCAAGACCGAGGTGGCTCTGCGTGCCGCGTTCAAGTGCGTCATGAGCGGAAAGCAGTGTGCGCTGCTCTGCCCGACGACGGTGCTTGCGTGGCAGCACTACCAGACCGTGCTGAAACGAATGGACGGCTTCGGGCTCGATATCGAGCTTCTATCACGTTTCCGCACACAGAAGGAGATAAAAACGACGATCGAGCGTATGAAGCGCGGAAGCGTTGATATCGTCATAGGAACGCACAGGCTCGTGCAGGACGACATATCGTTCAGGGATCTCGGTCTCGTTATCATAGATGAGGAGCAGCGCTTCGGCGTTGCCCACAAGGACAAATTCAAGCAGATGTTCGCGGGCGTGGATATACTCACGCTCTCCGCCACACCTATCCCCCGCACGCTGAATATGGCGATGTCCGGCATACGCGACATGAGCGTCATCGAAACGCCCCCGCAGGACAGACAGCCCGTCACTACCTACGTTATCGAGCATAACGAGGGAGTTATTGCACAGGCTATCAACAAGGAGCTCCGCAGGAACGGGCAGGTCTATTATATCCACAACCGCATAGAGTCGATATTCCAGTGCGCGTCCGACCTGCACAAGCTGGTCCCGGAAGCGCGTATCGGCATAGCACACGGCAAAATGGAGGAGGACGAGCTGCTCGAAGTATGGCGTAAGCTGCTTGAACACGAGATAGACGTTCTTGTCTGCACGACGCTGATAGAAACGGGCGTAGATGTGCCTAACTGCAACACGCTGATTATCGAGAACGCCGACTACATGGGACTTGCGCAGCTGCACCAGCTCCGCGGCCGTGTCGGGCGCACAAACCGCCGCGCTTTCGCTTATTTCACGTTCAGACGCGGCAAGGAGCTTTCGGAAACGGCTGCGAAAAGGCTTGACGCTATACGCGAGTTCACGCGGTTCGGCTCCGGCTTCCGCATAGCGATGCGTGACTTAGAGATACGCGGCGCGGGTTCGATACTCGGCGCGAGCCAGTCCGGGCAGATGTCGGCTGTCGGCTACGATATGTATTTAAAACTGCTCGACGAGGCTGTAAGGGAACAGCGCGGCGAGGAGACCGTAAAGCAGCCGGAATGCCTTGTTGACGTGAAAGTCGATGCGTTCATCCCGGAAGACTACATCTCAAACCAGGCGCAGCGCATAAGCTGCTACAAGCGGATAGCGCTTATCCGCACCGAGGACGATGCCTACGACGTTACCGACGAGCTTATCGACCGCTACGGCGAGATACCCGCGCCGGTCGAGGGACTTATCGAAGTGGCGCAGATACGCAACGCGGCGCAGCGTCTCGGCATTACCGAGATAATGCAGGGCAAGGAAGGCATATCGTTCTACACCGAAAAGCCCGATATGCAGGCGATAGGCAGGCTCAACGCGGCAATGAACGGGCGCATAAGCCTAAACCTTATGGGTAAGACCTGCTTCCGCATAATGCCGGAGAAGAACGAGAAGCCCCTTGAGCTGATGAAGAAGATCGTTTCGGCGCTTTCGGCGCAGCAGGATAATTAAGTATTAAGTATTTTGGCACCGCCTTCGGCGGCGTATCCGGATCGTGATGAGATCACGGAAGTCCGGTTGAAAAAAGAAAGGAAGATCTGTTATGAGCATTTCGGAAAAACTCGGAAAAGCGGCAGCCGAGGTCGTTGACGCGGCGGATGAGGCTGTAAAGTACGCTAAGGATAAGTACGACGAGAAGGTGACCCCCGAAAAGAAAGCGGAGATCAAGGACAAGTTCGATAAGGGCGTAAAGGTCGTGGACGAGAAGATGACGGTCGCGGTCGATAAGATCGAGAACGGCATCAAGGGCTTCGTTGACGGCTTCAATTCCGAAAAGAACAGCGGCGCGGGTAAATAATGTCTGTATTCGATATTTTCAAAAAGCTGGAGGAACAGCGGGCTCCGGCTCCCGTCGGCGCACCGGAATTCATAATCTGCGGGCTCGGCAATCCCGGTACGCAGTATGAGAATTCCCGCCACAATACGGGATTTATGGCGCTCGATACGCTCGCGGAGAAGCTCGGCGCGGACGTTAAGCGGCTGAAATTCAAGTCGCTTACCGCGGACGTTAATATCGGCGGCGTACACTGCCTGCTGATGAAGCCGACAACATTCATGAACAACAGCGGCGAGGCAGTCGTGGAAGCGCTGAATTTCTACAAGCTGCCGCCCGAAAAGCTGCTTGTGATGTACGACGATATCTCCCTCGACGTGGGGCGCGTGCGTATCCGCAAAAAAGGCAGCGACGGCGGTCACAACGGCATAAAGAGCATAATCTACCTTACCGGGAGCGATACCTTCCCGCGCATAAAGATCGGTGTCGGCGCAAAGCCGAACCCCGATTATGACCTGGCGGCATGGGTGCTCGGAATGTTCCCCAAAGAGCAGGGCGAGGCTCTTGAATCCGCACTTGAAAGAGCGGCGGAAGCGGCACAGCTGATAGTTGCCGGCAGAACGGACGAAGCAATGAACAAATACAACTCGTAACGGAGAAAAAGATGAGCAGTAATAACAATCCGGACAATACAAAAGCACAGCCGGCGGGCGGCAGCGCCATAGATGAGACGCTGTCTGCCGCCCCGAAAAAGCACAGGGACGAAGGGCTGATACTGGGGTTCGGCGATGAAAGCAATGATACGGCGGAGTCGGGTCCCGCAGAGAAAAAGAACTCCGGCGGACTTGTGTTCGGCAGCGATTTCCCGCCCCTGAAGCTGACCGACGATGCCGATGAGGAAGAACAGCCGAGGCCGAAAAAAGGTCTTGGCAGGATAATATTCTCCGCTGCGGAACAGGACGATGACAGTCTCGAAGAAGCTGACCGCAAAGCACGCGAGGCGGCCGAGCGCAAGGCGCGAGAAGAAGCCGAGCGCAAGGCGCGCGAGGAAGCCGAGCGCAAGGAACGCGAGAAGGCCGAGCGCAAAGCGCGCGAGGAAGCCGAGCGCAAAGCACGCGAGGAAGCCGAGCGTAAGGAGCGCGAGGAGGCCGAGCGCAAAGCGCGAGAGGAAGCCGAGCGTAAGGAGCGCGAGGAAGCCGAGCGCAAAGCGCGAGAGGAGGCCGAGCGCAAGGAGCGCGAGGAAGCCGAGCGCAAGGCACGCGAGGAGGCCGAGCGTAAAGCACGCGAGGAGGCAGCCGCGGCTGCTTCGGGCGGCGGGCTTTTCTTCGGTGACAGCTTTATGTCGTCAAAAACGGAAGAGGTCGTTGAAGAGAAGAAAACTGCGGATCCCGGGGACAGCTCGGACGGGGTAGTTCTTTCATGGTCCGATGACGCGAAACCCGCGAAAAAAATCAAAGCCAAAGAAGAGATCAGGGATAATACAGCAAAAGAACCGGAACAGAAACCGGCTGAAATAAACGAACGCAAGGCAAAGGAAGAAAAGCGCAAAGAGCGTGAAGAAGCCGAGCGCAAAGCACGCGAAGAAGCAGAGCGCAGGGCTCGCGAAGAAGAAGCCAGAGCAAAGAAAGAAGCCGAGCGTAAAGCGAAAGAAGAAGCAAAGGCTCGGAAAGAAGCCGAACGCAGGGCAAAAGAAGAAGCTGAGCGCAAGGCAAAGGAAGAAGCCGAAAGAGCCGAAGAAGAACGCAGAGCAAAGGAAGAAGAGGACAGAAAAGCTGCCGCTTCACGCTCTCTCGCGGACGTTCTCGGCATAGCGGCTGCAACGGCAGCGAAACCCGCAGCAAAGGCAGTGACGGGCGCTCCCGCAGTAAAGCCGGAGCAGAAACCCGCGGCAAAGACAGAACCGAAACCC
>CACZGM010000074.1 GCA_902780695.1 uncultured Ruminococcus sp.
CGTAAGCTGTTTAGCGCAGTCGATCACACACTCCGCTATCTTCTCGTCTGACATGAACTGCTCATAGGAAAGGCAATAATCGTTAGCACCTTTCATTTCTTCGATAATGTGATTAAGCCGCTCTGCAACTGCGGTTTCAAGTGTGTTTTTATTATCGCCGTTCAAGCGTATTGCTTGTCCTGCGACAATATCCGCTGCATGGGGGATATACTGTGAATACCTTGCGTAGTCGTATCCCTCGGATTCCACCAGGAAACCGTCACCCTGCTTCTCCGCTATGAAAAGAACACAGTGCATCGCGCTGCTGTCCGCAAACATATTGTCTTTGTGCCGCGTTATATGCGGATTATCACGCAAGGATGCCGAAGTCATCTGCATGAAATCAGCATCCGGGATCGGAACGACTTCTTCCACAATGCAAAGGTTGTTCGCCTGTTTATATGAATCAGCCTTGTATTTCATTGTGACATTCAGCTTTATCTTATCACTCATTTATGAGCCACCTTTCTCCGTCAATGTCCTCAAACTTTTCATTTGTGGTGTTCTGCTCGAAATACACCGCAAGGAGCGTCTTTATGCAGTTATTATCGAATCTCGATACCGTGAAGCCGTTTTCGAGAACGATCTTTTCCACACGGTTGAGATGCGCGAACAACTCCTTTTCTTTCATGTTCCGCGTCCTGATAAGGAGCAGGAATTCCCGGGCAGTCGCTGTCTGCGCCTGAATGTGGTCGAGGTGGACAGCGTCCTTTTCGAGCAGTTCTCGAACAGCCGGATTTTCTTCTGCAGCTATCCGCTTTTTGATGAATGCCTTGTTGCTTTCAAAGCTTTCACGGCTGTTCATGCACACAAGCTCTACCTCGGTCACGCCTTTGAGTACTGACATCAACGCATATATCTTCGCTCCGAGGGCTTCTTCCGACAGAACCGATATGTTGCTTGGCTTGATAGAAAAAAAGACAAGCTCTGTGTTAGAGCCTGTCTTTAGCGAATATTCGGTTATACCCTCAATGCCGATGAGCTGTCTTGTGGCTTGCTTTTTGCGTTCGGCAAGCTGCTGTTGTTTCTTTGTCTGCAATTATTCTTCTCCTTTCCGCATCTGCCACCGATATTCCTGCTGTTCAAGGAAGAAGTAATTTATCGCATACCGCAGGAAATCGAGTATCGATGTATCATCGAACCGTATGGCGAGAAATGCGTATGAAATAGTTATGACAAGCGGTATTGTGAAGCCTGTTTCCGCAAGCGCCACTACCGCAATTATCGCACCGATGCCTATCTTGACAAGATCCTGCAGCCGCCAGAGGAACAGCATCGGTGAGCCTTTCAGATTGTCGGGATAAATATAGTTCATGCTGCCTCCTTATTTTGCGACCATTTTTACAAGATGCACCGCCGACTGTGCCGTATTTATGACCATGTTCACGTTAGGTCTTGTTGCCGTTTCAAGCCCGAAATTACCTGCGATCCTCGGTATCTCTCCGGCTGCGAGCATTACTCCGAGACCGAGCAGCCATGCGTCTTTGAACAGTATCAGTCCCGCGATCAGCATCGTTGACTGTAAGAACGAGGTCAGGCAAAGTGCTATGACCTGCTTCATCCACATAATGAGACCGTCCGTATATCCTCTCGGAACGCTGAACATGTACAAACTGCCTATTGCTATCTGAATCAGCAATATTCCGCCACGTTTCAGCGAAGCAAGGAATACCTTTACGACAGCGTAAGCCATCATTATGATAATAATTATTGCAAGCAGCGGTCCAAACTCTTTCATAGTTACAAATTCAAGCGCAATGTCCATATAGCTCTTGACCTTGTCCACTTGTATCATGGATGTCATGTCCGAGTTCATACCGCCTTGCATTGTGATCGACAGTTCATATAGTTTCACGGGCAGTATCGTAAACAGGCTTACCGCGAAAAAGCCTTTGAGGGTATTGAGAGCAAGAGACCTCGGATCTCCGCGTCCACTCTGCCATTCTATCGCAAACTCGAATACTGCCACAACAAATCCGGTTGCAAACAGCACCCAACCGATGTTTGAGAAAAGAGCCACTATCTGCCCGATCCACGGCTGACTGAACAGGTCGACACCCATCTGGTTCAGCGTTCCGAAGAAGTCGCCGATGACCTTGACTATCTGTTGGTATATCCAGTCGAGCAGCATATCCATTAGCTGGTCGACCGAGAAATCAAGTAAAAACAATGTTTCACCTACCTCTTGAAAATGACAAAGCCCCCGGTTGTTCTCCGAGGGCTTGCAATTTACATACCCATACCCATGCCCTCGTCCATCTGTGGTTCGGCAAACATTTCGAGGTAATCATCGGCGACCTGTGCCAGTGCATTGTAGTGCGCTTCTGTTGGCTTGAAACCGTACCATTCGGGTTTGCCATAAGTCCAAATATGTGGAGAAGCCATGCTGTCACTTATTCTTATCTTTCCGATAACATCTTCAAGCTTTATCCGCTGCGTATCGATAACGCCCTCTTTTCGGTTGAACAGGGTCAGCTTGAGTGCGCTGTAATGATCTGCTATACCTTCGGTCATAAACTCCATTTTACCCGTGACATCATCGGAGAGCCTGAACACGCAGGCTCTCCCGACATACTTGGCATCGCCGATAAATTCACATCTGTCGGCGATCTTTTTTAACTCCTGTGTAAAAAAGTTCATTGTCCCCATTCCGTTATACCCCTGCGACAGTCCAGATGTAGGTCGGAGCAGTCAGAGTAAAGATGAGACACGCAAACAGTATCGCCGGACCAGTCCACTCAAAGTGTCCGCTCTTGCGGTAATCAAAATATGCGAGACCGAGCTTCGCAAAGAAGAATACCGCAAGAATAACGTCGATTATCGGGAACACGACATTGTTTACAACGTCCTTGATCTGTCCGGACGCAGTATTCCATGTCCCCTCGATTGCTTGTGATACGCTGCCGCCGTCCGCGAATGCTGTGACTGAAAATGCCGCCATGAAAACGGTCATCACAAGCAGGAGAACTGCGGTTTTGATGATTCTTTTTTTCTTCGTCATATAATCGTCCTTTCTCAATAGGTTTTGGCAATATGCCAGTCATCGTACACATTGCCCTTGATCGTTACGCTGTCGGTGAGGTTCACAGACAGCATTCCCGCCGGTGTCCAGCAGTCGATGACCCATGTGTATGGTGTGTAAATGCCATCCGGATACCACACGGGAGTGAAGTGAGTGCGGTTGTTGTAGGTGCTGTATTCGTTCTTCTTGAACTCATACCCGCCTGACACCTTTTCAAGCAAGCGCCAGTATTTCTTGTACTTGAACTCGGGGAAGTAAGTGACCGCATTCTGAATGTCGGTATGCTCACCGGAGCCGCTTATCGAAGCCGTTACGCGCTCGTTTATACCGTAACCGGATTTCATCGACTTTCCGGTCTTGGTTGGATTCTTTGCATCGGGAGTTATGGTCATGTTTGCCGACATTGATACCGAATACATATCCTGGTCGAAGCTCCAGTCGCCCTTATCTTCCCAATGCCCGTGATCCTGCCAGTATCCGCTGTAAGAGCCGTCAGGGTTTACAATCGTATGCCATACCCAGTGAGATATCCACACCCAATCCGGTACCCAGTAAGCGTAGTATTTTGACCATGCGGCGGTCGTCCTCTGTGCCTTGTTCGGCGGGTTCACGGGAGTAAATGTATCGTTGCGGTCATACGCTGTCGGGTCAGGCGGAGGATTTTCGTCAAGATCTACGATATTTGCAATTATAGTGCTTTTACTGGAGGATGCACCGCCGATAACAGTTACATTAATTGTGACCTTCTGCGGTGTCGTAGGAGTGTGCCAGCGCACCCAAACAAGCTGTGAAGCACCGTCTGGATAGACGATATTGCTGACAGTGTATGAAGTATTCTTGATGTCGAATATGACGGTCACGGGATTGTCGGGAGTATGCTTACCGCCCGAAACGGTCACCGAGGTGTAAACATCGGTATCGACACGATATTCATAGTCGCTCGTTTCCACCTCGACTTCCTCGTCAGGCTCTTTGAAGGATACGATTCCGACACCGAGATAGTTGATGATGTCGCTGTCTGTGGCTCTTGATGTGGTCGATCCCGACCAAGCTGTATATCCGAGATCATCGTCCTCAAGGAACATCGCAAGCGGCAGATTCTTATGCGACAACGGACCGAACTTGTTTATGAGATCGCCGCCGGTCTTGATGTTGTATAGAGCCGCTTCTGTAGCGGTCATAGCACAGCGGGTACCGTTGTAGGTGATGTACACTATCGGCTCGATCATGAGCTTGTAATCGCCGTTCACAAGATCCTCGAACTTGAAACTCATATCCGATGCTATCGCTTTCACGACCTGCTCGTCCGTAAAGTAACTGCGTATCTCATCAATACTTGAAACATAATACTCGCCGTCACTGACGATTATCGGGAGTGCCTGAGCGGGGTTCTTGTATGTGTATGTTCCTGTGCTTGCTGTCAGACCCATACCGTTGGTGTAATCACGCTTGCTGTTCTTACCAAAATGAACTGAAATGTCATTCGGGTGTTTGTTTGTGTAGTCTATAGACTGTGATTTTTCCTCTCCGGTCTTGGCATCGACGATAGTTACACGAACACCGTCATCGGTCTGATACCAGAAATTTGACGATGTACCGCTCTGCAATCCGCCACCGCCGTTATCGATGTTCGGATCACCGACCGAGCCGTCGGCATAAACAGGAACGCTCTGCAGCCCTATAAACACAGCAAGCAGAGCGGACGCTATGATCTTTTTTATTCTTTTCATAGAACTCCTTTCGTGGTTATTGATTTAGGACACAGATTGACAATTAACGATTTGTGATATATAATATATCAAAAGCCATTTCTTTGAAATGAGGTCAGATATGGATATCATTAGAGCAAATACTACCGCTGAGCGAGCGGGAGCATACTATGTGCGGATACAGGCGATGGCTGTAAAACATCATATCAGTCTTTATCAAGAATTTGACGAACATGACACTCCCAATACGAAGTATATTATAATTACCGACGATGTTCTGCCTGTAGCCACCTGTCGGCTTTATCCCATAAATGAAAGCGATATGATGCTCGGGAGGATCGTTGTACTACCGGAATATCGCCATAAGGGATTGGGGAGTACCGTTATTCGCGAGGCTGAAAAATGGGCATCGGAGCTAGGATATTCACGCACAGTTCTCGAAAGTCGTGAGAATAAGATTGGCTTTTATGAGAAACTCGGATATATTGCTCATTTTGAAGATGTGATACATGGTGAAACATTTACTTGCATTCGCATGGATAAAAAACTCTGATTTGCTTATAGTATATCATCACAAACCGAACACCCGCGGGTTCCAAGCCCGCGGGCATTTCTGTATTCTTTCTTATCCGAAGTAGCCTATCTTGTTGCCGTTGCAGTACATTTCCTCGTTGGTCGAGCCTTCGCCGCCGCCGCCCTCGTTGACTATCCAGCCGAAGCCGTTGATGTAGATCATACCGCCGCTCGTCTGTCCGTGCTGTGGCGAGGTATCCTGCGGGGCAGTAGTGGTTATTACAGTCTGTTCCGCTTCGTAGCTCGGCTCAGTCTCGGCATTGGTAAGCATTGCTGTGTCCGTCACTTCCGGAGCGGGCGGCTCGGTCACGGGCTTGGTCGCTGCCTCGAAGCTCTGATCAACGATGACCTTGCTCTTGGTAGTGTAAGCCGCTGTTGTCACCGCAGGAGCGTCGGTTATCACACTGTTGCGGTCATCTTCCGCGCTCGTTATCGCCGTTATGATGATCTCGTCATCTTCGGGCGGTCTTGTGGTATCTGCCGAGTCCGCGGGAGCCGATGTTACGGCGCTTTCTTCCTCCGCAGTTATCGGAGCTGTCGTGCTTATCTTAACGCCGACCTTGTCCGCGCCGGAGGTATCGTGAGATCTTATCGTGATACCGTCCGAGCCTATGAACTGCGATCCGATGACGCACATCATCGCTATGCAAGCCGCCGATATTGTGCCTATGAGGACATTTCTTTTTCCGTTCTTTGTCATAGTTATAACACCTCTTTCTTTTAGTCGTTTTGCCTGTTTTCTTATCGTCCACATTACCATATACGGTGTCTGCAAGTCCAGCGCAAAACCGAAAAATCTACCTTTTGGACTAAAATTTCGGCATATATCTGGACTTAACCAACAAATCTACTTTCATGGGCGGGAGCAAGTCACCGCCGAACGACAGCGGGACTTCAAGCGTTATCTTTGATGTAGCCTGAAACTCCTGTATGCCATTCGTACTGCTCGGCGCAAAAGGCGAATTGTCGATATTCACGCTTAGTCCATATACCGCGTATTCGACTCCGTCACCGTTGACCGAACAGTATTTGCCGCCGACATTTTTCAGCCCCAGCAGATTTGAAAGTCTGCCATATATGTTTCCTGTGGTTATCCGCTCGTTCCATGAGCCTTGCTTGTACTTATACCCGCCCGCATACCCCTCCCGGATACACGGGTAAACATTCGCCCAATTGCTGACCGAA
The DNA here is from genome assembly GCA_902780695.1 of uncultured Ruminococcus sp. Classification (GTDB taxonomy): domain Bacteria; phylum Bacillota; class Clostridia; order Oscillospirales; family Ruminococcaceae; genus Ruminiclostridium_E. Next base: position 6,529 of record CACZGM010000074.1, read on the forward strand.
GCGGAGATCACGGCAGACTGCACCGCGTCCTTGACACCCGCGGCGATCATCATCAGTCGTATGTACTGACTTATGACCACAAACAGCATTACACCAATCAAAGCAACTACCACGACCCACGGACCGGAGAAGCCTTTTTTGTTTTTAAGGCGATACAGAAATTTCCTCATTTCCAGTACACCTCACTCTTACCGGATGCACACGCTTTCAGTTCCACGGGGAAACTGCCGAACGGACCGAATCCTATGTCTTTGGTTGTAGTCAGCGTGACAGTGAACTCCTGATTGAGCTGAACTCTGCCACTGCGCGACCATTTTATCGTCGGATGCAGTCCTGTCTTTTCGGTAAGCACAGCCGCCCGCGCTGTCGTTTCAGAGCCTATCGCTCCTGCAATTTCAGCCTCGCGCACAAGCTCGTCTGCGAAGTTGTCAAGCTGTATTTTTGCCACAAACACGGGGACAGCCGCCAGCATGAACGCCATTATCATTACGAACACAAGAACGATGATGCAAACATCTATGTAGCCCTCACCGCGCCTGCATTTTAAGATATTTCTTATCTTTTTCAAGTCGCACCTTCCTTTACATCATTGTTCCAAGTGCGTCAACAAGCTGCATTCCCATTACAATGAGATATGTCAGCAGGAATGTCATCAGCATACCAAGGCTGAATATGCGTATTTTCGGCGGTATCTTCCGGGCTTCATTCTTAAGCCGCTGTAATTCAAGAAGCTTGAAGTCATGCGCGAGCATCTTGAAATATACCGCGCTGTCGTCGCCTCTGATTACCGAGACAAGTCCGCGCACGACATCGGAGAGCTGCGAGGAACCTATTCTCGATTCAAAACGGGTAAGCGCACCCTCATAGCTTGATGAACGCATATCCGCTGTCGTTACGTCAAGTTCATAGCTGAACTCGGCTCCGGCGTGCTTTTTGTAATTCTCCATTATAGAAAGAATGTCACGGGATGTTTTCAGTTCCTGCTCAACAGTCGCCACGAAACGGGGCAATTCGCTCTCTATCGCGGCTCTTTTCTTTCGCATCTGCTCGTCAGCCTTACCGATCTCCTTGAAATATACCGTTACCGCAAGAATGATAATGAGCGGTATTATCATCGGGAAGATCAGCGCGCACGGGATTATCAGCAGTCCCACACCGAAAGCTTTTAACAGCGAATATGCCCTGAATGTCTCGGGTGTCATTTTTATGTCCGCGGAGGCGAGTGTCTTTTCCATGCGATTCCGCTTGTACTTATCCATAGGCATGAGCTTGCCTATGCGAACTGCCGCATCTATCAGCACTGCGTCTATGGTCTTAGATATTTTCTTGTCGTTCTTGCCGACTGACATTACCGCCTTTGAGGTTTTCAGATATGGTATCTTGAAAATATCCGCGAACAGGAAGAACAGACCCACCGCCAGTGCAACACCGCTTATTGCAAGTAATATTATCATAGTCCGTCCTCCTTATCGCTTGTATTCAATGGGCTTCGTCAGTTTGATGACAACCGCTGTTGAAATGAATATCGCCACCGCCGAGACCGCAAGCACGACCTGACCAATAATGGATTCCATCAGGCAGGTGTACCATGCTTTATTCAGCATATATATCAGCGGGACATTGCCGACAACAAGGAACACCATTGTGATGAATTCCTTCCGCGGTCCGGTTATCATGTATTCGAGGTCAGCGTTTACAACTCGCATATCCGAGAATTTATTGACTGTCGGGGTAAGTGTGGTTTTCAGCGAGCGGTCATTCATACAGAGAATAAGCTCGTCTATCCATTCGTGGAACACCTCATTGTCGATCTTCTTTTTCATAGCGAGCAGAGCCGCCTCAACATCGGGGTTTGACAGCTTTATGCTCGACAGGAATTCCTCGAAAACGGTCTTGACGGGAGCGTTCAGATAATGGATATTTTCCTCGATAGATGTGATTATGTCCTCGTTGCGGAGATATGCTGTAGTTATGATCGACAGGGCAGTTTCAAGTTCCGCGGCAATGTCTTTCTTGTAGTTGCTTGCTGTGGTCTTGATGTACCAGAACGGCACAAACATGAGACCTACCGCCATGACCGGAGCAAGGAACACATTACCGAGAAGTATCGAGACGCACAGTCCTATCGCCGACAGTGCCAGTGAGCAGACACACAGCAGCGAGAACATATTTGTGCGGTTCGTGAGCCTTAATATCTCCTGCGCTTCCATGATCTCACGGCGGAAGAAGTTCGGCTTTTTGCGCTGTGTAGCCTCGTTTATCTGCGATTTCAGAGTATTTGGCTTTGCTGTCAGAAATCCGAACAAGCCGTCCGTAAATTCCAGCGGCGATATCTTGAACAGCAGGAAGAATCCCACTACCAGCCCGATAAACGCAATTAAATATACCGCGTTCATTTATGCTCCCCCTTTCGTAAAAAGCGGTTCAGTTCCTCGACCGAAGCGCCGTTTTCAAGCATTCTGCGCTGTAAGGACGGTGACGGATCATCGACCTTTATGTGTTCGCCCTTGATGATGAACTTTCCGTCCTCTACACGGTTTTCGCTTATCTTGTAACGGTAGAGCGTATGGTACTCGCGCTCGCCGTCCGGCTTTATCTCGCATTCCATGATCTCCATTATACGGCGTTGCTTGTTTTCAAGCTGCTTGGCGTACACGACTATCGGGAATGCCTCGGTCACGAGGTTAAGAATGACGGTATCATCGACATTCGGGTACTTACGCTTACACAGAGTCACCATTCTGCGCCATGTGGCTTCACAGGAATTCGAGTGTATGGTGGTTATGACCGTATGTCCTGTACGAGCAGCTTCCTGAGCGGAGTCCGCCTCACTGGAACGCATCTCACCAACGACAATGTAATCGGGGTGGAAACGCAGGGACATATCGAGCAAGTTATCCTGTGTTATGCTTTTCTTTTCGTCTTCAGATTCACGGGTTATCGTGTGAATGACCTTGTTTACGATCTTTCCATTCTCATCACGCTCCACAAGGTCAAGCTCACGGGAACCCGCTTCAATAGTGAATATACGCTTATTGTGGGGTATAGTTGTAAGCAGCCAGCCTGTGAGCGTCGTTTTACCGGAAGATGTCGCTCCCGCAACTGTCGTGGACGCGCCGTAGCGAACAGCGAACGAAAGAAAATCCATCATTTCTTCCGTTGCTGTGCCATGCCTGATGAAGTCCTCTTTGGTGAGATGCTGGGAGTTGACGATTCGGATAGATGCCGCAACGCCGACATCTTCATCGACAAGCGGAGTTTTTAATACCGCTATTCTTATGTTCTTTGAAAGATGTCCGAGTATCGCGGGCGAAGTGTTATCAAGCACCATTCCGGACACATGGAGCATACGGCGGACGATGTTTATTGCATGGTCGGGGCTTTCAAATTTCTCGTCGATCTTGACCGTTTCGCCGGAGGAATACTGCACCTCGATATCGTCCCAGGAGTTGATGTTTATTTCCTCGATTCCTGTGCCGAAGATGTATTTTGTGAGGAACGAGAACTCCGCCATTTCGGTATAGAGCTTATCTATCAGCTCCTGCTGCGTCATATCCGCGACGGTCAGGCGGTTGTCAAGCAGATACTTTCCGATGTACCGCTTGACCTGTGCCTTGACCTCCTCGTTTCCCGTACCTATGTTGTTGATACCGTCAACGACCAGCGCAGAGTATTTGCTTGAAATGTACGACTGCACTTCCTCGAGGACATCGCCGAACTTCTTGGTATCGCTCGATCTGTAAAAAAGGTTCTGTGTATTTGTGTTTGCTGTTAATGCCATGATAAACCTCTGCTTTACTGTAATTCAAATACTTCGTTTGCTATCTTCGCCACCGATTTGCGGAAGTCCTTGCTGTCCTTCGCGGAGAGCGCACCGAACAGGTTTCCCGCGAGGAACTGCTGATGCACTTCTTCGGAGTGCGGTATCTTGAACGATACACCGCCCACGACCTGTTCAATGTTTTCGTCAGCCTGAAACGCATCGATGTTTGAAGCCGCCTTGTACTGCTTGTTGACGTTGAACTTATTGTCAAGCAGCACCGGCATCTGCGACGACAGGTAGCTTATGGATTTAAGGTCGCAGGACACAAGGCGCAGAACCGCGTCCGAGTCGATCAGAGCCACCGCCGACAGTATATCGTTGGTTATGTTCGATGTGCAGTCGATAACGATGTAGTCAGCCATGCGGCGAAGCTCGTTCAGAAGCTCCTTTGCCTGTGTTTCGGTATATGGCGCGTAAGTGAACGCGTTCTCGCCCTTTAACATTCCGAGCATGGTGAGATACTCGTTGCGTTTGTGCAGGATAGCGTTCTGCTTGATTATGCTGCCTGTGACCTCCGCGGAGGCAAGTATCGTGCCGAGCGACACCTCCGCTTCAAGGTCGGAGGACGGGCAGATGTACGGGAGCGGCGGCGCGGACATATCCGCGAGAACGAGAATAACATTCTTTTTCTGTGCGGCGATGTAGCGTGCTATCTTCACGCTCATTATCGTCTTGCCGGAAGACGGACTACCCCAGACCGCGAGTATCTGATTATCCTTACGGTCGGGGGGCAGTTCAAAACACTCGCTTTCGGCAATGTCGAACTCCATGTCGAGTTCTTCGTCTTCATCGCCATGTTTCATAAGCTTATTCAGAAATGATGCCATTGTCAGTCACCTCCGCGGTTTCTTCGGTAGTATCGTCATCCTCGCTTTCGTCCTCGGGCGCAAGGTCGGGGATATCAAGCTCTACCGTAGTCTCTGTTTCCTCGGCTTCATCTGTGATATCAGGCTCGCCGCCGAACAGTTCGGCTGTTGTTTCCGGCTTCACCTCCGATTCGGATTCCGATTCCGCGGGCTTCTCGGTCACGGTCACATCAGCCTTGTCTTTGAGTATCTTTTCCTGAGCTTCAAGGAACTTATCGGCATTCTCCTGCGTTCCGCGGTAAACAAGCGCAATGTGTATCTCGCCCTCGGCTTCAAGCTCCGCGAGGACTATTGCCTGTGACGGGGATACCATAAGCGTGACCGTTTCGGGCAGGTCGGTTTCTTCCTCACCGTCAGCACGGTATTCGGTCACTTTCTCATCGTTACCGCGCTTATCGGTTGCCGCGACCACCTGAACATACTGGAGTTCATCGGGTACAACCGTTTCGCCCTTTTCCTGGTAATCGACCGCGATCACAGATACGATATCGCCGGACATGAGTTTACCGGACAGTCCCTTAGCGAACGAGGGCAGTGTTACCGACATAACGCGCTTGGAGCCGTTCATACCGTAGAGATACACATTCTCGGTCGCGGGGGTATCGCTGATCTTTGTGGAAAGCACATACTCGTCCTTGAGCAGTTCAACGGCGGCATACTTGCCGACAACATCATCTGGCTTTCTGACTACATTCGAGGGCAGATTGTACGCTCCGACTTCAACGGTTTCGATATCCTTACTTGTGATCTCCGTTCCGACCTTGATGTCGTTCTTGATACGCACAATAGTGGTGAGATTCGCCGCCGAAGCGTTGAACAGCGGAGTGATCACGAAGCATATCACGAGGGCAATGGCGATGCAGAGAACGCCGAGGACTGTTCTGTTTTTGAAAAGTTTCATATATTATTTATCCTTTCATGAATAAATCTGTTATACAAATATAGTTAATACATATCCTATTGTTATGAATGGCAGAAACGGCAGATTTCGATCTGCCGTTTTATGCCTCAACTTCTGAACGATTGCCGATATCCCGTAGAATACCAGCATTGACAGTTCCGCCGCAAACAGCAGCAGGAGCGTTTTCCATAGTCCGAGCGACAGACTCAGAGCCGCGACCGCTTTCACATCACCGCCGCCGATCTTCGTGAACAGCGCTCCGACAAAAAACATCGCTGCGGGCAGCAGCCCCCACAGATTTTCAATATGAAAATCAATGAAGGCTGTCGCGGCAATTGCAAGCGATATTCTATTCGGTATCGTGCGGTCTTTCAGATCACAGTACACCTCGATACAGAGCAGGACGATGATGACGGCTGTCTGTATGACCGGCATCAGCCCTTGAACTCGAACATTTCCTCGACCTTCTTGGTCACGGTCGGCATAATGGTATCGCCGAACAGAGCGTAAAGTCCGCCGAGAAGGAGCGCACCGATGACTACGGCAATGAGTATCTTCACACCGCTGTCAACGTAGTTCTCGCCGCGAGCGCACGCAGCGACAGTGTTCATTCTCGCAAATGCGAGTCTTACTCTGCGGATAACGCCGGAGAAAGCGTTCTTTACGGTCATTGCCGCGTTCTTGAAAAAGTTCTTGATGTTCTTGATAATGTTCATAGTATTTTTCCTTTCGTAAATAAATATTGTTGTTTATGTTACATTGACATTTCGGGGACCGGCTCGGGTTCATACTGGGGCGACTGCTTCTGTATCTGCTCTATGGCGAGCTTGTACGCTTCTACAACTGAATCTGCAAGCTGCTTGCGGAACTCCGCTGTAGTGGGGAAGCAGATGTCGTTGTACTGACCGTTCGAGCCTTTGTACGACGGCATATTGATGAAGAGCCCGTTCTTGCCCTCTATGACCTTGACTCCGCGGATGCCGAAGCACTCATCGAGCGTTACGGAAGCGGTCGCCTTGACGCTGCCTGTTGTGTTGATCTTGTTTATCCTTACATTGATATCCATTTTCGTTTTCCTTTCGCTTCTAATCAGATGTGTCGCAGATGTAAATTACCACGCAGACTACGAGAATAATGATGATGACCGCGGCTGCTGTTTCCACAGCCGCGGCATCATCGGGATTGGGTTCGATCTCTGGAAGCTGCATCGGTACTGTACCTGTTATGTCCTGCTCAAATGCTGCCGCGTTGGAATGCGGAATACTGCTACCGAAAATCATGCACAGCACGAGCAGTATCGCTGAGATCTTCAGTTTCACGGTTTGCCTCCTGCTCCTTTCGGAGCGGCTTCTTAGCCCTTGAACGCACTATTCATAGTGCAGAACATATTCTTCGACCCTCTTGGTCAACGGAGGCATTTTAGCCCTTGAATTCGAACATTTCCTCAACTTTCTTTGTCACTGTCGGCATGATAGTATCGCCGAAGAGAGCGTAGAGACCACCGAGGAGAAGAGCACCGATAACTACGGCGATAAGGATCTTAACGCCGCTGTCAACGTAGTTCTCGCCACGGTTGCAGGCTGCAACTGCCCAAAGTGTGACAGCCTTCGCCTTTACCTTTGCTGCTCTGCTTGTGATCTTTTCCTTTGCATTCTTGAAGAATTTCATGATACTTCTTTCCTTTCATAAGTAAAAAATGGTTTGTTTACCGGATATCCTGTCGTTCTGCGGGAGATGCTGCTCAAAGTCTGTAGTTCTGTGGCACTTGTCAGCTCTGACCACCGATCTGTCGGTTGTCCGGTCTTTGTATATCAATAAGCCGTCAGCGGCTTATGTACCCTGATATTTCGGGACGCTCACACATAGGCACAATCCCGTGCGCTTTCAGAAGATTGTACAGGAAGAGTCTGCCTTTCTGCGTCCACGTCGTGTACGATTTGGTCTGACTTTCATTGATGATGAACGTCTTGGTCTGTGTGTACCCCTTGTCGGTATAATCCTGATAGAGTATCCACGTTCCGCAGCGCTTGAACTGTATATCCATATCGCAGAGAAGCTTATTGAGCGTGACCGCAGACATTCCGTAATCCTTTGCGATCTGCGTTATCGGAAGCGACTCGGAGCTGGCAAGGATAGCGTCGTAATACTTAGCCTTAACAGATAGCACCGCGTTCTCGGCAGCCAGCCTTTTGTTCTTCGCCTGTTCCTCGGCAAGCGTTTCAAGCACGATGATGAGATTCTTCGGCTCAGTCAGTGTCTTGTATATCGCTTCGGGCGTAGCATAGCCGCCGGTCTTGCGGATAGAGGGTCACCCAGCGTTTGAACACCTTTGCAGTTGGGAGCTTGCTTGAAAGAATAAGAGAATAAAGACCTGATTCGTTCACTAAGATAGCCTCACGTGTCTGACCTGAGAGAACGATTCGTTCACCCAGCTTATCTTCCTCGTATACATGATCTCTTATTGCTTTTGCCGGATTTGAGTACCCAAGCGAAGTTGCGACATCCTTACCTACAAACCACGGCTCGCCGTCTATCAGCACCGTTCTGATCTTTCCGAACTGCTCATTGGTAAAGGTCTGAATCTGATTCTCAGTCATCGTACTCATCTCCCTCTGTAATGATCACTCTGCCATTGTCGGCATACATCTGATAGTTGTCGTTGTCAATACCTGCTTCATAGAGCAGATTTGCGGGAACAGTAATACCGAATTCGTCATCATCATCGTATCTGCTGACCACAAGGGAGTCGCGGTCGAGATCAATGGACACGATCACATCATCGCCGGGGCAAGCCGACATAAGGTTGAGAATGTCAAGAGGCACCTTTATATTGCCTTTCTTGGTAAGTCTTGTCTGAAATGTTATCATTGCATTTCCTCCATAAATTCGTTGTCATCATCAAAGAAACTGATCTGTTTTGGCGGATTCTTTTTCCGCTCGTCCATGTCGTAGTTGGATATCAGCAGTTCGCCGAACATACTGCCGCCATCGAATCTCTGCCGGATATTGTTCAGCCGTTCATAGGAGAACATCCGGCATCCGTCATATAGGCTGCGTATCTCTTCACAATCGTTGTACGAAACAAGGAACTTTCCGCTTATGCCCGCAAGCGCGTTCCGGAGCCGTTCGTGATCGGCTTTTGTGAAACCTACGTTTTCGTAGTAGCTCTCGGTCGCGTAATAGGGCGGGTCGCAATAGAAAAAGCTCACCTCGCTGTCCTGTGCGGAGATGAGCTTCTCAAAGTCCCTGTTTTCGATTATGACTTTCTGCAAACGGCGTGATGCCTGTTCTATCAGCGGAAAGTTGCTCCACATAGAGTGAGGCTTGCCGCCGAAGCTGTCACACCCGCTTGCGTAGCTGTACCGGATAAGCTGATAGAACTCCGCGGCTCTCTGAACATCGCCGATCTCGGCTTTCTCGCTGATTATGTGCTTGATACGGTCGAAGTCCTCCCGGCTGTTCAGCACGAACCGGAGCCGCTCGATCAGCTCCGCGCTGTGATCACGCACGCAGGTGTACAGATTCGAGATGTTGCTGTTGAAGTCGTTGAACACCTCGAAGTCGTTACCGGGCGGCTTCGCGAAGAGTATCCAGCCGCCACCGCCGAACACCTCGATGTACTTTTCATAGTACAGCGGGAATTTCGGAATTATTATGTCGCGACTGCTTTTCTTGCCGCCTATCCAGCTCATAAAGCTGTTTATATCATCACCCCCTCTCGGTGATGCCCGCAGGAACAGGCGCGACCGAAAGGGAAATTAATTGCTATATATTTATGGTATCGCCTGTCCTTGCAGGCAATACGGTTATTTATAAGGTTTGTGTCTGTACTGTTTCCGGCTGTTCGTTCATGAACTCGTCAACGGTCATTGTGTCGCCGATGTAGTTGTAATCATACGGCTTTATCTGAACTCCTTGTCCGGCACCCGCAATAGGTTCCTTGACAAGTACCGTTCCCCAATGGTTGACCAGCACGAAATCTTTCAGCTCGTTGATGTTGCCATCGCACTCGTCCCGCAGGTCGTAGGCATAAAGCCCTTCCGGGATCGTTGTACGGTCGAGCCGTGAATTCGTGAACAGAGCGTCCTGACCGAGAATGAAGAAAGTCTCATATTCCTCGGCTTTAGCGTTTACTTTGCACATATTGCTTTACCTCGTTTATGTCGTATCAAGTCCTATCATCTCAGCCGCCGCTTTGATCTTCTGTGCTATTGCGGTTATGACCGGAACTGTGACTGAATTTCCCGCCATTCTGTAAAGGTGGGTATTTGCTTTGCATACCGATTGAGCTTTGTTGAACTGCTCATCGGTGAAGCCTTGAAGCCGCCAGCACTCTATCGGCATAAGTCTGCGGATCCTGCCTTGATGAATGATACCGTGTCTGTCTTGGACGGTTATCGTGTACATCGGCTCGTTCGGTCCTTTCACACGTCTGCCGTTCTGACGTACACATTCCTTTGAGGGATTTATCACGGCGCACGGACCTGTTTCAACAAGCACTGCGGAATGCTCACCGCGGCGCTTGCTGACGCCGGAATCCTGTCTTGCCGTTATGCAACGTGCATGATCGGTGATCTTCGGATCGCGGTTATTATCAATGAAGTACAGACCGGTCTTACCGCCGCCTCCGCCGGAGCTTGCGCACTGTGTACAGGCGGTCCCTTCCGTGCCATATACCCGCCACGTCTGACTTCCAGGTATTATGCAGTTAAGATCCTTTCCATTGCCTTGTTCGACAGGAAATATTCTTCCGGCACATTCGCTTCGAGAATATCCGACAATGAACACCCTTCGCCGCTGCTGCGGGACTCCGAAATTCGCGCTGTTAAGCACCATCCATTCAAATGAATACCCCAATTCGGAAAATTTGGTAAGGATGACTTTGAAAGTTTGCCCCTTGTTATGCGATAACAGTCCGGGAACATTTTCAAGCAGAAAAAACGCAGGTCGCTTGGCTTCAATGAGTCTTGCAATTTCAAGGAAGAGATTACCTCGCTCGTCATTGAGACCCAATCTGTGTCCGGCGACAGAAAAGGATTGGCACGGAAATCCTCCAGCGATGAGATCAAAGTCTCCAACGCTGTCAGTGTCGATCGTTCTTGCGTCGTTATAGTAGATTTCTCCTTTCGTATCGTACATTGCTCTGTAGGCGGCTTCCGCGTGCTTGTCGATCTCGCAGTTGCCGATACATTTAAATCCTTCGGCTCGTTCAAGTCCGGAACGGAATCCACCGATTCCGGAGAACATATCGAAAAACCTGATTGTTTTGACCATCTCCTGTTTAAACTCTGTCTGCAGCTGTCACAAAGACAGTCACAGTGGGTTGATACTTCCGTATCCGCCCTCGTCATGATATCCGGCGATGATCTTCCGATGAAGTCCTGTATCCATACCGAGACTTTGCTTATCTGCTTTTCAGCCGTTGTCGACTGCTTTAAAACCTTTCTGAACAGTTTTCTTACCTTTTTCTTTTTCATTTTTGTTACCTCATACTTTCTTATTTGGTTTATAATATTTCATCGCTAAAGATATCATGGAGAACGGTGCGAGTTATTCCTCGCATATTCTTACAATGTGTTCGCAGAGCCTGTCCGGTATCATGCTCCGTTGGACGCTGCCCTTAAGCCCCTGTGTTCCTGTTTTACTGCCGCGCGGCGCCGGTTCATGACACGGGTCGCCGTTGTGACAGGTCGGCAGGAACTTCGGATTGGGATGGTTTGTCCAGATGTCGGTGGGCTTCATTCGCTTATCCCCATACTGGCAGTATGTAACTGTGTACCGCGGAAGAGCCTGCATCCAGGTCATCTTCCTCATGCCGCCTCTTGGGTTCTCAATGAACCAATACTTTGGCTTTAGTTCACGAATGAGATCAAGGACATGAGTGTCAACTTTATCACAGAATTTCGCGTAATCGCTGACAGGATCAAGATTTCCGGTTTCTTCGTTCTTCCGTCTGTGATGCGATATCGCCGCAATGCTGAATGTAGTGCAGTCCGGCGATGCCCATATAATGTCGGGACGTCCGAAGCTGTCGATGATCTCCTGTGCCGTCAGCTCGGATATGTCCTTGTACAGCGAAATGTTCTTGAAGTCCTTGTTCCACTCCACCGAGAAAACCTCGTGACCGCGCTTTTCAAAAGCATGACCGATAGAGCAGGTACCTGCGAACAATTCCAATACCTTTAAGCCGTTTATCACCTCCCCGTATAAAAAATACCGCGGCAGTTACATTGACTGCTGCGGTTCTCCCGATGCTTCGAGGGCTTCCCATTCTTCATCGGAAAGGCGTTCGTAATTGTCAGTTTCCTCATTGAACATCATGTGGCGGTCTGCCAGAAGATCTTCACCGCGGATATCGGCTGCCATTTCAAAGGCTTCTTTCGAGAACGGGGTGGGGATATTCTCGTAAGTCCTTTCACCGCCGCTCAACTCGACCTCGCTGACATTATTTCCGAAGTCCTCGTCTGCCCATGCGTAATTGAACTGCACATCGGGGAACATCTCTGACAGCTTTGTCATAACCGGCATTGAACACGACCACGCCGTATTGAATGACAATGTGTTCGTATCTGTCTCTCCAAAGCTGTACGCGTTCCATTTTGTCCCCCAATTGGCAATACGCCAATCGTACCAGTTCGAATGACCAAACTTGATCTTATTATGATACGCTTGTTTTCCGAGCGACCATGTTTCAGGGTCAATATCCTTTCGAACTTTCAGAAATGCTTTCTCGCTGCTCTCGGGTATAGAGAACACATCGATTTTGCCGTCTGGCTGCCCAAGAAGATACACGGAAATAAAGTCTGAATAGGCTTTGATACCACGCTCTGTGCGAGAGCTGCATTCGATGTCCAGTTCCTTAGGCATCGGTATGATCTTATTGAAATCAATTGAGCCGAGGACTTCTTCATCGTTCCGGACAGTCTTGAGCAGTTCATCTATGCGGCTCTGTTCGCCCGTAAGCCTGACTCTGTTCTGAATATGATTCGGCATTTTATCACCTCCCTCCGACGCATACCGCTTCATTCCTCACATAGACATGACAGGTTCTTCGGACTCCACCGAGTCAATAGCATGAAAACTATCGACATCGGGGCATATACCAAGCTGCCGCCCATTATCAAAGGCGCAGTGAATAGTTCCGATATCATCTACCGCTATTACTGTTCCGGTCGTTCCCGGCGGTATAGGGCGGGGATCATCGCCCATGCTGTCAAGCATTATCCTTGTGCCTTTCGGAAATGCATCTTTGTAATACTGTACCTGCTGATTGTTCATGATTTTCACCTCTCTCCGTAATTGAATTATATGAAATCGATCATTCAGACCGCTTTCGCCTTTTTCTCAAACATTGATGTATCCACGATCCGGTAACCGTGATTCTCAATAAGCATAGCAGTGAAGATATTGCTGATCGTTCTGTCATTGATGAGCAAGCAGTCGCAGAACTCGCTGACACTGATCTCGGCTCTGTCGGTGTATACCTCTTTTGCCGCCTTGAATATAGTGTATATCGTTGTAGTGACCGAGCCGAGCTTTATTTTATCAAAATCCACGGCATTTCTGTTGATATGCGGCTTTGCTTTTTCCCACAGATTTGAGTTTGAAGACAAAAGAAAAACTGCAGCTACATAGTTGCGGCTGCAGTGGGCGGGACTTAATGTCATGGATTTGAGGAATCCGGTGAAACGGTCATAATGCTGTTTGCTTGTAAACTGTGGCTTCATATCTATTCCTTTCATTCTTTTTTCGAGTTTTCTGCTTCCGAAGCTGTCAAGAAGTATCTGCATCGCAAGCTTTGTGGTGATCTGATCATGATAATTCTGACCGTTGCACCGGAAGAAAGAACTTCGCGGAATGTGGTAAGGTATCGAGATCATCATCTGTTCGATACGTTGAAGGTGTGGGGTTTCTGTAAAATACATAAGAGCTCCTTCCTGAGAAAAATTCATATACATTGACGATTTTTTCTTGTTATCGCCAACGAATATCTCTGTTTCTGCTGAATTTTTGCAACAAAAAAGAG
>CACZGM010000075.1 GCA_902780695.1 uncultured Ruminococcus sp.
CTTTCGCAGGAACAGATAGAAGCCATGCTTGCGGCGAGTGCACCGGCAGAGCCGGAACCCGCTCCTGTACCCGAACCGGAGAAATCCGAGTTCACGGGCGGTATGTTGTCGCAGGAGCAGATAGAAGCCTTGCTTGCTTCCGATGACATTGACGATAGTACATCAAAGGAAGAAGAAAAGCCCAAACAGAAAAAGAAGGAGTCAAAGGCTGAAAAGATCGCCGAAGATTACCCTCCCGATGATCCCGAGTCCGAACGCTTCAATTCCATGTTGAGTGCGGCGCAGAAAAAAGTCGGCGGCAATGACAATTCGCTGTCTCAGGATCAGATAGAAGCAATGCTTTCGGTGAGCGATCTTGATGATGCTGATGACTTTGATCAGACTCAGACACAGAACAGGGATTCCTTTGACAAAAACGAGAACAACATCGAAAATATCAAAGGTAAGAGCATCGCTGATCTGCTCGGTGACGAAGACGGATCCGGAGAAAATAACGATCTGCAGTCTGAAGAGGAGAAGGACGAGGACGTTAAGATCGCCGACAGGCTCCGTGAGGGTATCACAGCCGATGCGGCAGTTGCCGCGGATGAGACTGAAAAGCGCAACAAAAAGAATAAAGAGAAGAAAGTCAAGGAAAAGAAAGAAAAGAAACCTCTCGATAAGGCAACTCTTGTGCGCATCATAACTGTGGCTGCTGTGGTTGTGGCTGCTGCTCTCGGATTCTGCGTATCTTTGCTGTTCTTCTCCGACTTTATAAAAACCGGTCCGGAGGAATTTTCGATAAAGGCTGCGAACGCCGTAAACAGCAAACTGACAATTAATACGGAATTCTATGTTTACAAAGCCTATGTCCGTTCTGGCAAAAACGCTGACGAGTGTATGCTCTATGCAATTACCGGCAGCGGAGGCGTCGATAAGACCGATATCTATCATGTTGTTGTATATCACGAGAATCCCGGAAGGATAAATGTTTACTACACTCTCGATACCGAAAACCCCGAGTATATCCGAATGAGGGACAGCGAAGACGAAAAGAAGCGTGTCCAGGCGAGTCTGCTCAAGAAGTATTCGGACGAGATAGAAGCGGCGGACAGGGAGATACAGATAAACGATCCCGCGTGGGAGAAGATAGATTGTACGAAGATTAACAGAAATATCACGTCGGAACAGATCAATACAAAGTGATCCGATACGGCGGCAGGCAGGAGACAGTATAATGGTAATGCTGAATTACACGCTGCCCCAGCTTATGTTCATGTTTTTCATTTTTTGTAACATAGGCTGGGTGCAGGAATCTACGATAGAGTCACTGTATCACAGACGGCTGATAAACAGAGGATTTCTGAAAGGTCCGTATATACCGATCTACGGTATTGGCGGAATGACTATGCTTTTATTATGCACACCGTTCCGCGAAAACGGATTTGCCGTTTATTTTGTCGGTATGGCGAGCTGCACAGTGCTCGAATATTTTGTCGGCTGGCTTATGGAGAGTCTTTTCCACAAACAGTTCTGGGATTACAGTATGCTGCGCTTCACCTATAAGAACCGTATATCGCTGCTCTCATCGCTGTTCTGGGGTCTTTTATCACTGTTTATGGTCTATGTCCTGCACGGTATAATGGACAGCTTAGTGAATTTTGTTGATCCGGTATTTATGCTTGCCTACGATATTGCAATGGCAGCTGCAATGTTTATTGATACCGTATTGAGTATTTCCGGTCAGATCTCTTTCCGTGAACAGCTGAAAAAGCTCCCGTATGATAAGGCGAGAAAGCTGATGACAGAGAAGTTTATTCAGCTCGGCGGTGCGGTAGCCAAGAGAAATGAGCGTTTCAATGCACTTCTGTTAAAGATGAAATTCAATGTAGATGTGGACGATGAGGACGAACCGGAAGAGGATCTGATGCAGCCGCCGGAAGAGGAGAATTGTGAATGAATACCGAACGACGCCGCAACTACTTTGAGCATACGGTAAGACCCATTGTCCGCAACGAGAAAATGCAGTCCACAAAAAAGCTCGTTCAGCACGGAGATGTTTCCGTTTTTGCTCATTCGATGGCTGTTGCGGCCTACAGTATCAAACTCGCGAGAAAGCTCGGCATACGGTGCGATAAACGGAGCCTTATACGCGGTGCCGTGCTGCACGATTTCTTCCTTTATGACTGGCACAAGACCAATAACGTAGGTGACGGTCTGCACGGTTTTGCACATCCGAACACGGCATCAAAGAACGCGGTGAGATATTTTGATCTCAATAAACGTGAACTCGATATAATCCGCAAGCATATGTGGCCGTTAACTATAACCAAGCTGCCGAAATACCGTGAGAGCTGGCTCGTCTGCGCCGCAGATAAGTATTGCTCGCTGCTTGAAACCTTTGGTCTTAATACATACGACGATAATACTTTTATCAGGCATATTGCGGAAGAGAAGAATAATAAGCTCCCCAAAACGCGAAAAAGGGCAATAACGAACCGGACATCACGATTGTAAACAAAAATTTTCCCGGAAAAATCTATATATTGTGCCAAAACTGTTGACAAACGGGAATATATATGATACAATACACATATCGACAATATGATCCTTATCAAGAGCGGCGGAGGAAACGGGTCCAGTGAAGCCGCGGCAACCGGTGTGAAAGCAATGGTGCCAATTCCCGCATCGCGGAAATATTCGCGGTGAAAGATGAGGGAGCGATAATTCCATGCTCCCAATAGGGAGCATTTTTTGTTGAAAAAATAACAATGTTCAGATGACAGAAAGGAAAGAAGAAATGGCAAGATTTTTATTCACCTCGGAAAGTGTGACCGAGGGACATCCCGATAAGATCTGCGACAAGATCTCCGACAGCGTGCTTGACGCGCTTCTCGCACAGGATCCCATGTCCCGTGTAGCGTGCGAGACCTGCACAACGACAGGACTTGTAATGGTAATGGGAGAGATCACGACAAAGGCTGTTGTCGATATCCCGGCTATCGTACGCGAGACGGTAAAGGAGATAGGCTACGACAACGCGGAGTACGGTTTTGACTGTAACACCTGCGCTGTAATGACAACTCTTGACAAGCAGAGTCCCGATATCGCGATGGGCGTTGACAACGCGCTTGAGGGCAGGGAAGAGAACGCAATGGACACAGGCGCCGGCGATCAGGGTATGATGTTCGGCTTCGCGTGCAACGAGACTCCCGAACTTATGCCGCTGCCGATCTCGCTTGCACACAAGCTGACAAAAAAGCTCACCGAGGTGCGCAAGAGCGGTGAGATAGATTACCTGCTTCCCGACGGAAAATCGCAGGTAACGGTCGAGTACATAGACGGCAAGCCCGCGAGAGTTGACACGGTTGTAATTTCTTCACAGCACAAGGCAAGTGCTACGCTTGAGCAGATACGCAAGGATATAATCGAGAAGATAATCAGGACCACGATCCCAGCTGAGCTGCTTGATGAAAACACAAAGTATTTCGTAAATCCGACAGGACGCTTCGTTGTAGGCGGACCTCAGGGTGACAGCGGTCTTACAGGAAGAAAGATCATCGTTGATACATACGGCGGATATTCCCGTCACGGCGGCGGAGCATTCTCCGGCAAGGATCCGACAAAGGTTGACCGTTCCGGTGCTTACGCGGCAAGATATGTTGCTAAGAACATAGTAGCTGCGGGTCTTGCGGACAAGTGCGAGGTCGAGCTTGCATATGCTATCGGCGTAGCAAAGCCCGTATCGGTTCTCGTTGAGACATTCGGCACAGGCAAGTACAGCGACGAACAGATCAGTGAAGCTGTAAACAAGGTATTCGATCTGCGTCCCGCTTCGATCATACAGATGCTTGATCTTCGCAAGCCGCAGTACAAGGCACTTGCGGCATACGGTCACATGGGCCGTGAAGATCTCGGTGTTGCATGGGAAAAGACGGATAAGGCTGAAGCGCTGAAGGCAGCGATCAACTGATAAACAAGAAATGATAAGCCCCCTGCTTTGTGAAAAGCAGGGGGCTTGATGTATGAAAGAACCATTATTTGCCTTTGATTGTAATAAATACAAGCTCCGGACGATTGAATACCCGCGGTATCAACAGATCACGCGGGCTTCTCTGCAAGCCGCGGCTCACTATGAGTTCGGAGCCGTGGCTGAAATACTCGCCGCTGGTGTATTTCGGGAAAAATCCCTGCCCGGGAGAGAACAGGCCTTTGATAAAAGGCGGTATGCGTATCTGTCCGCCGTGTGCGTGACCGGAAAGAACAAGATCGAAGCCCATTTCGCTTAGCATCGGGAATTCTTCCGGATAATGATTGATAAGGATATTGAACATATCCGGCGCTGTAAGTGAACGGCAGTTCTTTAGCTGGTCAGCGCTTGAAACGCCGTCAATGCCGTGAATGCGCACAGTTGAGCCGTTTGCGTAAAGATCAAATGTCCTGCCGTCGAGAACGTGAACACCGATCGCGCGCATATTGCTTTTTATCAGATCGGCTCCTGCGTCATATTTGTGAAACTCATGATTTCCGAGAGAGTAGAAGCAGGGATACAGCTTTACAAGACGTTCGGTCAGCAGAATGGAATTAGGCTCTCCCCACTCATTATCGAACAGATCACCGCCGAATATTACTGCGTCCGGATCAAACTTTTTTATCTTGTTCACAAGCCCGTTCATATTTCTGCCGTATGGAGTGTTGTGAACGTCGGATACAAACGCGAGTTTTATGCTTCCGTTCATCTTGTCGGTCGTGACTGTGCAATCAGACACCGAAAGTGTCTCGTTGCACGCGAACGGTATGCCGATAATAAATGCTGATAACAGTGCGGATATTAATATAAACTTTTTCCGAGTCATCGGTGTTTTATTACTGCTTTGCATTTCTCAGAAGCTGTTCCCATTCCTTTATTATAGAACGATCCTCAAAATAGTTGATCTTCATTGATCTGCGGACGCGGGCAAGAGTAGCATTTGTCTTTTCTACAGCTTTAGCTGTACCGGATGAGATAATATCATACACCGCGCCGATGTCCTGTTCCCATTTTGCACGTTCCGTTCTTATCGGACTTAGTGTTTCTTCGAGAACATTTATTAAGAACTTCTTGCAGACACCGTCACCGAGACCTCCGCGGCGGTAGTGCTCTTTCATTTCTTCGAGATTTGCGTAATCGGGAAGATACTCGGCAAAATGCTCGTCGGTGCAGAGAGCATCGAGGTATGTGAATACAACGTTGCCCTCGGTGTGACCCGGGTCGCTGATCTGCAAATGCAGCGGGTCGGTGTACATCTTGCCGTTGACCTGCTTTTTCACAGCGGCTGATGTGTCGGAAAGATAAATGCAGTTACCGAGCGACTTGCTCATCTTCGCCTTTCCGTCAACGCCGGGAAGTCTGCGCTGGAATTCGTTTTCGGGTATCATGGCGTTCGGGAGAACAAGAGTCTCACCGTAGATCTTGTTGAACTTTTCTACTATCTCTCTTGCCTGTTCAAGCATCGGGAGCTGATCCTCGCCGACGGGAACGACATTGGCATCAAATGCTGTGATATCCGCAGTCTGCGAAACAGGATAGGTAAAGAATCCTGCCGGAAGTCCTTCGTCCGTAAACCCTCTCATCTGTATTTCGGCTTTAATAGTGGGGTTTCGGGAAAGTCTCGCGGTAGTGACGAGGTTGAGGTAGTAGAATGTAAGCGCGTGGAGCGCGGGCAGCGCCGACTGTACGCAGATAGTTGTCTTTGTGGGGTCTATTCCTGCCGAAAGGTAATCCAGCACAACATTCACAATGTTGTCACGGATCTTTGCAGGATTGTCTGCATTGTCAGTGAGCGCCTGATCGTCCGCAATAAGAATGTTAATCTCATCGAACTTGCCGGAATTCTGAAGCTCAACGCGTCTTTTGAGTGAACCTACATAGTGACCGAGGTGAAGGCGGCCCGTGGGACGGTCACCTGTCAGGATAATATTTTTCTCTTTCATTTTGTCCTCCGGAATAATAGTATTTATGCTTTATATATCGACTTGGCAACTTCCGCAAGAATATCCACACCGCGCTCGATCTGCTCGTTGGTCGGTGTTGAGTAGTTCAGGCGGAAGGAGAGGGAAGGCTTGCGCTCGTCAACGAGAAATGCCTTGCCGGTAACAATAGCTACCTTGCGGTCGATAGCCTTCTTTACGAAGTAGTCCATATCTCCGTCGGGAAGCGTACCCCAGATGAACAGACCTCCGTCAGGCTCGGTGAATTTTATGGATTGCGGCATTTTCATCTTGAGATTCGTAAGCATAAGGTCGCACTTCTTGCCATATATGCTGCGCAGGTTTTCGAGATGCTCGTTGAAATCATACTCTGTAACAAAGCGGTGTACGATCATCTGCGAAAGGATAGAGGTATGGACTGTGGAAACCTGTAAAGCGCAGGTGGCTTTTGCGATTATGCTCTTCTCGGCGCACATATAGCCTACGCGCAGGCCGGGAGCCACTGTCTTCGAGAAAGTACCGGCATAGATGACCCGTCCCTCTGTGTCCATAGTGCGGATAGCGGGAACGTCGTCGCCGGAGAAGCGCAGGTCGCCGTAGGGGTTGTCCTCAATGATATGTGTCCTGTATTTGTACGCGAGCGCAAGTACCTGCTTTCTTCTTTCAAGTGACATTGTTCTGCCTGTCGGGTTCTGGAAATTCGGGATAACGTAGATGAAAGCGGTGCGGGGATTATCCTTGAGCGCCTGTTCGAGCTTTTCGGGATCAATTCCCTCGTCGTCCATAGGTACGCCGACGAGCTTGGAGTTATAAGAACGGAAGGAGTTGAGTGAGCCGATAAAGCTGGGTTCCTCGCAGATAATGGTCTCACCCTCGTTGCAGAGAACTTTGGCTGTCATTTCCATACACTGCTGCGCACCGGCGGTTATAATGACATCGTCACGGCTCCAGTTGAATATACCCTTATTGTTGAGGTCGTCCTTGATCCAGTCGCGAAGCGGGACATATCCTTCTGATACTGAATACTGCAAGGCGGTTATCGGATCCTTATCCATTATCTCGTTCATAATTGTTTTGATCTTATCAACGGGGAATGCTTCCGGAGCGGGATTACCGCCCGCAAAGCTGATAACATCCGGGTAGGACGTGAATTTAAGTATCTCGCGGATAGCTGACGGCTGCAGAGTTTTTATTCGGTCTGAAAATGCAAACATAGTTTTATTATCCTTTCATATTTATATTGCCATAAAATAACATATAATATTATATCACATTTTGCATTGGATTTCAATACAAAAATAGGAGAATAACGCTAAAAAACAAAAAAAGAGAGAACCGAAACTCGGTTCTCAAACTGAAATAATGTATAATGTGTAGAACAAAAGAAAGGAGACAACTAAAACTAAAAGCAAAAACTAATAGATTAATTGGTTCGTAAGAAGTATTCCTTACAATTGCATTATAACTCAAAATAATATTAATGTCAATAAAATATACAAAAAAACTTGCTTGTCCTCAAAAGTTTATGTACAATAACGAAAAAACGGTTACAAAATTGTAAAAGGTTACCACTTGTAAAGTCAGCAGGGTTACACCAGAGAGCGGAGAATCTCTTTTATTTTCTTAAGATCGTCCGGAGCGATAGGCCTCGGTGAGCTGTAACCGGACAGAAACTTTTCAAGCTCCTTTTCGCCTGCGCAGACATAGCTGCTTTTGCTCTTCAGAGAGAGCTTCAGGCGTATGAGCGGATTGGAGAAGTAAACGACACTGTCAATCCAGATATCTATTCCCTGTGCGTGGAGTATGCTCTTCAGTATATCGCGCTGTCTGGTAATCTGTTTGATCGGGTTTTTCATTTCGCCCTCGGTCGTTTTGCCGTCACGGTAATGCTTGTATTGTATCCATTTGTCATCGGTGTCTGAGCCGCTTACAGTACCGGAGTGGTTCTTGACTTCAACTATAATAAGTCCTTTCTTTCCGAGCATTATCATATCAACTTCGGAACGGTTGCGCTTATACTGTATAGGGCAGTTCAGAAAGATATCGTATTCGTTCTTGTGCCGTCTTGCGATCTTTTCGAGTGATTTTTCTCCTTTTATGCCTGAGAGCAGTACATTGTATCTGCGTCCGAGTATAAAGTAAGCGAGTGCGCAGAGTACGATAGCGGCAGCGGAAACATAGGCTCCGATATAGTTGGGGAACCCTGAACCGGCCTCCGGACTGACTGATCTTGCGGTCATGTTATCTATTGCAAAAATTATGAACAAGACAGCAGGGAGCGCACCGAAAATGACCTGCATCACAAACAGCGCGCCGATCTTGAACTTATTCGGATTTCTGCTTTTATAGATCTTCATTATACGTTGAACCTGAACAGAACGACATCGCCGTCCTGCATAACATATTCCTTGCCTTCAAGTCTTACAAGACCCTTTTCCTTTGCACCGGTCATACCGCCGCAATTAACGAGATCGTCGAACGAAACGACTTCTGCTCTTATGAAGCCCTTCTCAAAGTCTGTATGTATCTTACCGGCTGCCTGCGGGGCTTTTGTTCCTTTTGTTATCGTCCATGCACGCACTTCCTGCGGTCCTGCGGTGAGGAACGATATAAGGCCGAGGAGGGAATAGCCGGTCTTTATTATACGAGAAAGTCCGGATTCGTTCAGATTGAGATCCGACAGGAACAACTCTTTTTCCTCCGCGTCCATATCAGCGATATCCGCTTCTATCTGTGCGCATATCGGCAGCACTGCGCTGTTCTCTTCATCGGCAACGGCCTTGACGGCGATGTACTGTTCATTCTTTTCGTAACCTCCGCGGAAATCGTCCTCCGACAAATTGGCGGCGTAGATCACAGGCTTGTTGGAAAGCAGGGGAGTTGTTTTTATGATCTCCGCTTCTTCCTCCGTAAAGCCGAACGAACGCGCGGACTTTCCTTCTTCAAGGTGAGCCATGAGCTTTTCGAGAAACTCTATCTCCTTATGGAGTGACTTGTCGCCCTTTTCGAGCTTTTTTTCGCGGTCAATGCGTCTTCCGAGTATCTCCATATCACTGAATATCAGTTCAAGGTTTATGGTTTCGATATCGCGTTTTGCTCCGATTGATCCGTCAACGTGGACGATATTGTCGTTCTCGAAGCAGCGTACAACGTGAACTATAGCATCTACTTCGCGGATATTCGCAAGAAACTTGTTTCCGAGACCTTCGCCGTTTGAAGCGCCCTTTACGAGTCCGGCAATATCGACGAATTCAAGCATAGCCGGTGTGAATTTCTCCGGGTTGTACATTTCCGCGAGCTTGTCAAGTCTCTCGTCCGGAACCGATACGACTCCCACATTGGGTTCTATCGTGCAGAACGGGTAATTCGCGGATTCTGCTCCCGCGTTCGTAAGTGCGTTGAAAAGTGTGCTTTTTCCGACATTCGGAAGTCCCACCATACCGAGTTTCATATTAAAATTGTCCTTTCTTTAGGCTAAGCCGCACAAAGCGCAGTCAGTATATATGTGTGTTTGTGTGGTGCTGCCTTTATAAAACATACACTTCTATTATATCACATTCTTCGAAAAATGCAAGCAATTTATGCTCTTTTTTCAGTGTTAATAAAAAATTATGTCTTTAACATCAAAACATAGATTATCCGTGAGTGTTTCCTGACAGCCGAAAGGGTATATTTAGTCTGCTGTCAGTGGTATTTATGAAATGAGTATGATATAAAAACCGCCGAAATCTCTGATTTCGGCGGTCGGTTTTCACATTGTTCCGAGTATCTTATACAAAAGTCCGTATAATGTCCCTGCTTCATCGGGTGTAAGCGATACACAGCAAGCTATTTTCGGCGGTATCTCCGCAGCCTGCTCTTTCAAGGCTTCTCCTGCTTCGGTGATCTCCGCGATAAGTACACGCTCGTCTTCCGTTGAACGTCTGCGTGAAACAAAGCCTTTGCTTTCAAGGCTTTTCAGCACAGGCGTGAGAGTTCCCGAATCGAGATACAGCTTTTCTCCGAGTTCCTTTACGCTTACGCGCTTTTTGTCCCACATGACCATCATCACTATGTACTGTGTATAGGTAAGACCTATCCCGTCAAGGTGAGGATTATATTTCTTGACTATCTCACGGGCGCAGGCGTACAGCGGAAAACAAAGCTGGTTTTCAAGTTTCAGCATTTCATAATCTTTTTCCATTACGCACCTGTACTCTCATTGTAAGCCTGTCTTACAGCAGTTGCAAGCTGATCTGCGCACGAAGTCGGCTTGCCGCCGCAGGTGTTCCCGCCGAGTTTTCCCTCGATCTCCGATACCGTCATACCGTCAACGAGCTTCGATATGGCTTTAAGGTTTCCGTTGCAGCCGCCCTTGAACGAGACATTGCGCACAACATCCCCGTCAAGCGTGAAATTTATCTCGGTAGAGCATACCATTCTTGTCCTGTATTTATAATCCATTTTCATTTCTCCTTTCGGAACACTTTATTTAATTGAACACAATTAGATTATACATCATATTTTACCGGATGTCAAGTGCCTTTATGCTATTTCGTACTTCTGAAATGGATTTATGATTCTGTCATTCCTGCTGAACCGGAATAGGTGAGAAAGATCAGTATTATTGTTCTTCTTTTGGCTTCTTCTTCAGAACTGCTGTTATTTTATTTATAAACGCAAGTACAGTACCGGTAAGCAAAGCCGACAGGACAGTACCTATACCGACACTGCCGAGATTTCCGAGTGTGATGAGGCAGAACGAACCTGCCAGAACCACTGCGCCGATGTCAAATCCGACCTTGACTTTCGGGAAGCTCAGCTTGAATACAAATGATATTGCGTTTACAATACCCTCACCGGCAAGCGGGATAAGATTTGCCGGAAGATAGAAATGTATCCCTATTGCAACAAGCAGTATGCTTATCAGCTGAAATACAAGCTGTAAAACAAAAGAATCGGTTTTAGGTATCATCTCCGCCCAGCCGTTGCAAAGCGTTGTGAACCAGCCGAAAACAATGCCCGCCGGTATCTGGAGCAGCATGAAAGGACGGAAATGCTTCCGCAGCAGTATTATCTGCATAAGCACGAAAAATGTGTGCATTATCGTCGTCCCGAGCCCCATATCGAATCCGCAGTACAGCGTGACAGCGTAGGGAATAGTGCTGAGCGGGGAAACGCCGAGGTCGGAAATGACCGAGAACGATATTCCCGCAGTCATTATAAACAGCCCGAAAAAGTACATCAGAAGCCTTTTCGGCAGGTCTTTCGGAATTTTATATTTTTTTTCAGTCATTGTAATTTATCCGCAGATCTCCGCGATAGCTTCGGCAAAGATCACCGCGTCTTTCAGCAGTTCGTCCGCGGTTATGAATTCATTTGCTCCGTGCATATGATAATCCGTGTCTCCGCGCTCGACACCGAACGCGACACCGCCGGGGATATTGTGTACATACGTTCCGCCGCCTATTGCGATACAGCGCCCCTTTTCTCCCTCACAGCGCTCATATACTGTAAGGAGTTTCCGTACAAAATCACTGTTCTCATCGGTGATGTGCGGTTCGTCGCCCATAAATCCGTCGAATTGGCATCCCGCACTGCCGAGGGCGCTTCTCTCTGCTTTTTCTACATCGGAGAGTGTCAGGCATACCGGGAATCTCACGTCTATGCAGCCGCTGCAGCTTCCGTTTCCCATATCAAAAATACTGAATACGAGCGTGAGCGCGCCGGATCTTTCGTCGCTTGCTTTCAGACCGGTATGTTCGCCGTCTGTTTCGCCGAACGGGAATATCCTTTTCAGTCCGCGGAGTATCTCTGTCTGTTCGCAGTCCTTTAGCGGCAGCTCGCAGAGAAGTGATATCAGTGCAGTCACTGCATTGATCCCGCTTTCCGGTGTTGAAGCGTGTGCTGAACGCCCCGTGCATTTTACGGTCGCCGTGCTGCCTGTAACGCATATGTCAAAATGTGCGCCGCTTTTGTCGTCATTGACAGCTTTTTCTATGATCGCTGCCGGTATGTCAGCAATCACACATTCCGCCTTGTCCGGGACTGCGTTCGGTATGCTGCCGCCGTGGAAGCGTACAATGCTGCCGGTGCCGGAGATACCGGAAAAGCGAGAGCGCATCATGCCTTTTTCTATGTTGATTATAGGGAACGAAGCGTCCGGTGTGAACACATACGGCGGGAGCTTCTCATTCGCGGTGTATATCGCAAGATCTTCGGAGCCGTTTTCCTCATCCGTTCCGAATATCAGCCGGACACCCTTTTTCAGCGGGATATTCAGCTCTTTTATGCACTTCATTGCCAGCAGTGCCGCGCAAAGAGGCCCCTTGTCGTCTATCACACCGCGTCCGTACAGAATGCCGTCCTTCTCCGTCATAGTAAACGGATCAGTGAGCCAGCCTTCCTGTCCCTCGGCGGGAACTACGTCAAGGTGACCAAGTATGCCGAGCGCGGGCATTTCGTCCTGGCTTTCCGGCATAAGGTCTGCGGTGCCGACAACATCGTAATGCTGTTTCGTTATAAAACCTTCACACTTGCAGATATCCGTCATTTTGTCGAGCGCTCTCTTCGGCATTTCTCCGAAAGGCGCTCCCGGTAAGGGCTCGCCCTTTACGCTCGGTATAGATACCAGTGCATCTGTGACCGAAAGCAGGTATTCTTTTTTCGAGTAAATATATTCTTTGATCTTATCGTGCATTTTACATTCTCCTGGTGCGGTCTGTTTTTCGTATATTCTTGAATCACAGCCGTTTATGTCCTTCCGTATCTCGCGGAATGTGTAGCCGTACTTTTCGTAAAGTCCGGTATGGTCTGTGGAAATAAATATGCTCTCACAGCCTTCTTTTCCGGCGATAATTTCGGCGTGAGCGATCAGTCTGCCGATACAGCGATGACCGCGGTATTCGGGAAATGTATATACAAATCCTATCCACGGGGAAAGCTCACAGTCCGGAATATCGTCCTTTCGGGCGAATGTGCAGAACGATACAAGTCTGTTTCCGTCGGTGAGCATTAAAACTTTCGGATTTTTGCCGAGAAACTGTTCCGCATTGCCGCTTTTTAACAGGCTGTAAAGCAGCTTTCCCGCTTCCCATTCACATTTTCCGAGTTCGGAAAGCATATGCTCCTTCCTGTCACAGCTGAAATATTCAATTATCTCCATTACTTGTCCTCATTCAGTTTTATTCGCATTATTTCTTGCTCGTTCTCATTGATTATCTCAAAAATGACGTTCTTATATATCCCATTTTCTAACCCTTAAGCTCTGTAATAGTATCCAGAACGATCTCACCGAGATCGAGCACAAAGTGTGGTTCCTCAATACCTGTGTACGGGTGACAGTCCCTGTTATTGACGAATGTCACATTTCCGGTCTTGTATTCATGATCGTCCTCGCAGGTACCGAAAACAACATATTGACAGCTGTAATAATGTATTTTGCCGTTCGGGGGATCGTCATAAAAAATGAGTTCCAGAGGTTTTTCTATATCCGCACCCAGCTCTGACAGATATTCCGCGGCAAGAGGGTACTTATCTTTGATCTGGATACAATAATTACAGCAGTATGTACAATCGCAGGGTTCGGCATTTCCGGAAGCGTAATATGCTTTTGTCCTTTGTATATCGGCATTCATATATTCCCGTAACTCTCCTCCAGCAAGTCTTTTATGCAGGAGAAACGATTGGTTTTCTTGTTGTTCTCAACCATTTTCACGACAGCCTCGCGTGAACCGGCGATTATCAGTATCTCCTTTGCGCGGGTAACACCGGTGTAAAGCAGATTGCGGTACAGCAGATTGTTTGAGTAAAGCGTGAGCGGCATTACCACAGCTTTGTATTCGCTGCCCTGACTTTTGTGTATCGTTATTGCATAGGCGTGTTCGAGCTTTCCGAACATTTCGCTTGTATATACTGTCTTTCTGCCGTCAAAGTCTATGTGAAGGAGAGAATTGCTGACATCAACTTCGAATACTATGCCGATATCTCCGTTGAAGATACCTGTTCCGCTCTCTCCGCCGCGCTTCCACACAACATCGTAGTCGTTCTTGATCTGCATGACCTTGTCACCGGTGCGGAAGACTGTGTCGAAAAAGCGGATCTCCTTCTTCATTCGTGACGGCGGGTTTAGCGCGGACTGCAATGCTCGGTTAAGCTCCTTTGTTCCCGCAATGCCCATTTTTGTCGGAGAAAGCACCTGTATATCATCTATCGGTGAGTAGCTGTACGATTTCGGCAGCCTTGTCTTAACAAGGTCGATGACAAGATTTGCGGTGTCCTCGTCTCCCGCTGTCTGCATAAAGAAGAAATCCTTTTTTCTGTTGTCCAGCTCCGGCATTTCACCGCCGACTATTTTGTGCGCATTCGTTATTATAAGGCTCTCGGCCGCCTGCCGGAATATCTCTTTAAGTTCTACAGTCGGTATCATCTTTGACGACATAAGGTCACGCAGTACATTTCCGGCTCCGACGCTCGG
>CACZGM010000076.1 GCA_902780695.1 uncultured Ruminococcus sp.
TGGCGCACGGTGAGGAGGCTTGACGCTCACTGTAGGATACAGTGACTTGCAGCCCAAAACGCGCATGGATGCGCGAATCAAGGCTGCAAAGAGCTATACTGTGCAAGTAGCTCTTTTTCTCTCAAATGGGTTTTTAGAGGTTCCCTTATGTCTGTGTATTAATAATACCACAAAGACGGGCAAAAATCAAGCGCAGGATTGTGCAAAAAAATAGAGCAATAAACGGCCGCTGTCTTGATTTTTTTATTATTATATGGTATAATCTAATGTTGTAATGAAAAAATCGAAAGGACGATAAGTTTTGGCGGTCATTATTTCTATAGTAAACCAGAAAGGCGGAGTTGCCAAGACCACTACCGCCGTAAATGCGGCTGCCGCGCTCGGCGCAATGGGAAAAAAGGTGCTGCTCGTCGATCTTGACCCGCAGGGAAACGCGACCGCGGGACTCGGTATATCCGGCGGTGCAAAGCGAGAGCTTGAATATACTACATACGATGTCATCATGGGCGAGGTTCGTCCGGCACAGGCTGTGGTACAGACAAAATTCAAAAACCTGTGGCTGATGCCGTCAACGCAGGCTCTTGCGGAAGCGGAGATAAAGCTGCTCAAATTCGAGAATAAGAATCTGCAGCTCAAAAAAGCAATTCTGCAGATACGGGACGAATACGATATAATCATCATAGACTGTCTGCCGTCGCTGGGTGTTCTCGCGCTCAACGGACTCAACGCCTGCGACAGGATCATCATTCCGATGCAGTGCGAACCCTACAGCCTTGAGGGAGTTGCGGAGCTTATAGCGATAGTGAAGCGTGTCAAGAAGTCGAGCAACCGCAATTTGCAGATAATGGGCATAGTTTTCACAATGGTGGACAACAAGCTGAAAGTCAACCGCGAGGTAATGCGGGCGATAAAATCGAAATTTCCGGAGGATATCTTCTTCAATGCGGAGATACCGAGAAATGTACGCCTTACCGAGGCTCCGAGCCACGGCGAGCCTATAATGTACTATGACCCGAACTCAAAGGGCGCTGATGCGTATGCCAGACTTTCAAGGGAAATAGCACGCAAGTGCAAGGCTATGGAGGAAATGCTGTAATACAGTTCAGGCCGGCAGCAAAACCGTAACAGAAATAAACATCGGAATATCGCAGCTTGCCGGCAAAGAATATTCCTGAAAGGAGAACTTAATGGGTAAGAAATCGGCACTTAACAACGATTTTCTTGACGGGCTTTTCGACGATGAGATCTACGGCACCGACGACAGCGGTGTCCCGCTCAAACTGAAAATAGCGGATATCGAGCCTAACCGTAATCAGCCGCGAAAGCATTTCGACGAGGAAGCACTGAACGCTCTCGCCGAGAATATCGCGGAGCTCGGCGTTATACAGCCGCTTACGGTGCGTCCGTACGGCGACGGTTACCAGATAATCGCAG
Source organism: uncultured Ruminococcus sp. (assembly GCA_902780695.1). Classification (GTDB taxonomy): domain Bacteria; phylum Bacillota; class Clostridia; order Oscillospirales; family Ruminococcaceae; genus Ruminiclostridium_E. The sequence goes on from CACZGM010000076.1 coordinate 1,435, forward strand.
GCGAGCGCCGCTGGAGAGCGGCAAAGATCGCCGGACTGAAAGAGGTACCGGTAAGGATAATGGAGCTTGACGACGAGCAGACAATGCTTATCGCGCTCATAGAGAACCTGCAGCGTGAGGATCTCAACCCGATAGAGACCGCGCTCGGTTACAGACAGCTTATGGACAAGTGCAGCATGACGCAGGAGGAGGTCGCAAAGCGTGTGGGAAAGCCCCGCCCGTCTGTTGCGAACGCACTCAGACTGTTATCACTGCCGGACGACTTGCAGGACAAGGTGCGTGAGGGCGAGCTCTCCGTCGGACACTGCAAGGTTATACTCGGCATACAGGACAGCGACATACAGCACGCGCTTGCCAACAAAGCAATGAAGGACGGCATCAGCGTCCGCGCTCTCGAACGTCTCGCAAAGCAGATGACTGCCGAGAAGCCGGTAAGACCGCGTCCCCCGCGCGATACCTACGTTGTCGAAGCGGAGATCAGCATGACCGACCATATCGGAAAGCCTGTACGAATAGATAAATCGAAAGACAAGTACACATTCAGTATAGACTGTGCAGACATGGACGAACTCAAAGAACTGATCTCGTTCCTGTCAAGGATACAGAAATAGCGCAGATTTTCATTTTCCGTGCTTTCGGCAGGGAGAATGAAGTGAATATATATGTAATCGAAAAATCATATATAAGGAAGGAACAAAAAAATGATCGACATTAAATTTTTAAGGGAGAATCCCGACGCCGTAAAGGAAAACATCAAGAAGAAATTCCAGGATCAGAAGCTCCCGCTCGTAGATGAAGTCATCGAGCTTGACGCGGAGAGCCGCAGGACCCAGCAGGAAGCAGACGGCCTGAGAGCCGACAGAAACCGTATCTCAAAGGAGATCGGCGCTCTCATGGGCAAGGGACAGAAGGAAGAAGCGGAAGCCGCAAAGAAGAAGGTAGGCGAGTTCTCCGCAAGACTTGCCGAGCTTGAAGCAAAGGAAGCCGAGCTGTCCGAGAAGATCACAAAGATAATGATGACCATTCCGAACATCATCGACCCCAGTGTTCCGATTGGAAAGGACGATTCCGAGAACGTAGAAGTTGAGCGTTTTGGTGAGCCCAAGGTACCGGATTTTGAGATACCGTATCATACCGACATTATGGAAAATCTGAACGGCATCGACCTTGACGCAGCAAGAAGAGTAGCCGGCAACGGCTTCTACTACCTCATGGGCGATATAGCGAGACTTCACTCCGCCGTTATCGCGTATGCGAGAGACTTTATGATAAACAGGGGCTTCACATATTGTGTACCGCCGTTTATGATCAGAAGCAACGTAGTTACCGGCGTTATGAGCTTCGCGGAAATGGATGCCATGATGTACAAGATCGAGGGCGAAGATCTCTACCTTATCGGTACGAGCGAGCACTCCATGATAGGTAAGTATATCGACACTATCGTTCCCGAGGAGACACTTCCTCATACACTCACCAGCTACTCACCCTGCTTCCGCAAGGAAAAGGGTGCGCACGGACTTGAGGAGCGCGGTGTTTACCGTATCCACCAGTTTGAGAAGCAGGAAATGATCGTAATATGCAAGCCCGAGGACAGCCCGACATGGTATGACAAACTCTGGAAGAACACTGTCGATCTGTTCCGCTCTATGGATATACCGGTAAGAACTCTCGAATGCTGCTCCGGCGACCTTGCCGACCTTAAGGTGAAGAGCGTCGATGTTGAAGCGTGGTCGCCGAGACAGAAGAAGTACTTCGAGGTAGGAAGCTGCTCCAACCTCGGTGACGCTCAGGCTCGCCGTCTTAAGATAAGGATTGCGGGCAAGGACGGAAAGAAGTACCTCGCTCACACCCTCAACAACACGGTCGTTGCTCCGCCGAGAATGCTCATCGCGTTCCTCGAAAACAATCTCAATGCGGACGGCTCGGTAAATATTCCCGAGGTCCTCAGACCGTACATGGGCGGTATGTCGAAGATAGAAGTTCCGAAGAAGTAAATACTGTCTGTCAAAAAATAAATTTTTTGACAGACTTGTCCTACGCGGACAGCGCCAGCCCCCTTTAAAAAAGGGGGCTGGACCCCCTAAACAGACTGCTGTATTTCAGCGCCCTGATTTATGTCGGGCGCAGACTGGAACGCAGTGGGGTTGGCAAAGATTCCATAATACACAAATATATAGGCAATACCGTACAAAGAGCGTGCGTCTATTTGGGCGGTATTGCCCACAGGCTGTATTCCCCGCATTTTACGGGGAATATCGTTTATTCAGCAGTAATACAGGAGGATCTGTATGGCATATTCGAGCAAAAACTTTTGGAACTACTATGTAATAAGGCTGATAATCGGCTTTTCGATAGCTGCAGTAATGATAACCGGGTTCGGTCTTGTCGATGTTGTGAAGGAAGCCTTCGGTTCCCACAGAGATTTCAAATATATGGAAAAAGCCGATTTCAGAAACGGGGATATCGTCCACGGTGTCGCTGAGGAATCCCTCGGATATGCGGCATCGATCGAAACTACCGAATACACGATGCACGTCATAAAGGGAAAGTCATACACATCCGGCTATTATTATGTCATACCGTTCTACAAGTCGGCAGAAGACCTTGTTCCCCAGAAAATTATACTGTACAAGACAGGCAACAGAGCGCAGATATCGGTATTTGAATCTCTTATCGACGAGACCTACGATTACTACTACGGCGATACCAAAGAGACCAATTCCCATGTAAACATTGACAGAGCCGAAGTATGTGAAATGAACTCCGAGGAAAGAACCGCGTTCGAAGATTTTATAAACGAATTTGTTGACGTATATTTTGCCAAGTCTTCCTCCACCGATAAGATCTATCTCAAAAATGCGTACAAGGACGCGATGGTGCCGTATCTGCTTGAATATCATGCAAATACAGGAAACATTTTCCTCCCGGTAGGTATCGCTATGCTGTCGATACTTGTGATACTGATTATAGTCTATATTATCAGAAAGAACAAAAAATCAAATGAGTACAGCTATATTCAGACTGCCACACCGTTTATTTCTCCAAACAACGACCCCAATCTCAATTCGCCCACGGGACTCAAAAACGCGAGCGATATATTCTACTCACAGGGCGGTATGCCGCAGGGACCCGCAAATGCTCCGCGTCCCCCCGCAGGCACCGGCACTCCGAATACCCCGGTACATAATGCAAATAACAGCTTTGCAACACCGAGACAGTCATCGACATACGGACTCCAGCCCGGCAACAAATACGGGATAAGACGCGACGATTACAGCAAGGATTACAGCCGCAGCGAACGTCCTCTCCCTCCTGTGGAGAACGCCGCAAATGCGGGCGGCACGATGATGTATGACCCGCAGACGGGAATGCCTGTATATACACAGACCTTCGGCACCGTATCGGCGGCGGGAATGAGACCCGCTGCTCCGGTCAGCACCGCACCTTCAAACGATGACAGTATGCCGTCGGTCGATCCCGCAAGCGAGGAATTCGTTGATATGTCAAACGGAGGCATGACTCCGGAAGAGAAAATACAGCGCAATGCCGTGATGCCGCATAACGGCAATATCCCGGTGATAAATCCGAACGGTCACAACTTTGCGAATATGTTCGGCGTTGTCATACCGCAGGAGCCGACAGAGAGCGTTCGTGACGCGGGAACAAAGGTAGATGAGATACACCCGGCAACATCCGACGAGAATATCAGCGCGGATTTCCAGGTAGAAGAAACGGATAAGGAAATGCGCAATATGCTGTTCGGCAATTCCGGCGGAGATATGAACGCTGTCGATCCTTACACCGAGAAGAACGTCGACGTAAGCAACGGCGGTATCGAAATAGAGGAAGAAGAGCCGCGAGTTATCGAAAAGAAAGCGGCACCGGCTGCTGCATCTGTACCGACACCGGCTCCCGCAGAACCGTTCGCACCGATTCCGGAACCTGCACCTGCTCCGACTCCCGAACCTGCGCCGGTTTCCGCATCAGCGGAGACAAAGACCGAGGACAGCGGTTCATACAGCATTTTCGGCAGCGGCAATAAATACAGCAGCTACACAAGCAGCTACACCGGCGGCAGCTCCTACAACATATTCAAGAAAGACCCGCCGCCTTCATCAGATACCACCGGAAATATGGGCTTCCCTGTGACTGAGAAGGACTTCCCCAAGCCTGATAACAGCTTCCCGGAAGCAGGGGACAGCAGCGTCGGCGGCAAAGATGATTTCGTGTTCTGATATGTCTGTCCTGCACGGAGATTGGTAACTCACTTCACATAATAAATGTGTCCTCAACAACTGCCTTATGGCAGTTGTTGTTCCGAAATCCGCAATGCGGACTTCGGAAAGCCTTAAAAATACACTTTCAGCGTATTTTTTTTATTATGGAATTTCCGGCAAAGATTCACCGCTTAATCAAAGATATCATAGAAGATATCGTCAAGATTCTTAAGGTTGCGCTTGAGAGTCTCTTCCTGCTCCTTAAGCTCGGTTCTGCGCTTGGGAGTGAGGAATGTCTTGTTAAGCTCCGCCTGTACTTCAAGCAGAGTCTTTCTCATCGGGTCGCGGCGGCGCTGATATTCGAGCTTGCGTTCTTCCTTGTTCTGACGCGCACGGCGCTCACGCTCGATAGCTTCCTTTTCCTCGCGCTCTGCCTGGAGCTTTGCACGCTGCTCGGCGATCTCGCGCTTTTCGGTCTCTATTCTCTCGACTATCGCACCGTTGAGAGCCTCATAACGCGCCTTCTGCTCGGGTGTTGCAAAACGAAGCGCTTTCTTGAAGTTCTTGTCATCGGTAACGGTCTGCGGAAGATTCGGTATCTCGTCCTCATTTCTGAGCTTGCACTCCGCAAGGAGCTTACCTATATATGCTCTCGAATCCTCAATATCAATATCGAGGATCTTGTCGAAGTAGGAATCCGCGGTCTCAAACTCGCCGTCCTCCAGGAACATATACGCACGCTTGACAAGATTCTCCTTGTTCGCGGCTGTAGCGGTAACAAGAGTCTCCGGTTCTATCGCGTTGACTTCGGGCTTCAGGATTGACTCAACCTTGTCGGAGATCTCTCTCATGAATTCGTCATCGGCGCAGTTGAAGATATCATCGTACCATACGAGCTTTTCGGGAAGCTGCTGGAAAAGCATTGCAGACGCGTTGAAGATCGGGAATACGAGCTTCTCCTTGTCCTTTTTAGCTTCAGCGCAGAACATATTTACAGCATATTCAAGGAAACCGTCATGGAGATCGTCTTTTGTTCTGAACGACGGAAGGAATATCTTTGAATTCTTAAGCGCAAATACAGTCTGTGCGGCTTTCTCAACAGCATCTGTCTCCTTCATCATCTCGGGAGCATAGAATGTGCTGAAATCAAGGTTAGATGTAAAGCGGAGATAGATCTTGTCTCCCTCTATATCCTCCTCCGCGGTTGCATTGTCGCGGCTCAGGATAAATACATCATAGCTCTTTTCCTGCTTGAGAACATTTCTTGTAATGCTTACGCTGTCCTCGATAGCGTCACCGAGCTCGACATAGCCGGGGCGAAGCTCCTCGGAAGCCTTTTCCACAGCAGCCTTGTAATTCTCGCTTTCCTTGAATGCGGGAAGTTCGGAGATGTCCTTTCTGCATACCGCGTAAAGGTTCGAGCCCTCTCTTACATACTGTATCCCGTATTCGCAGAGAAGCAGGTTCCAGTGCGCTTCACAGTCATCGGGGAAGTCTTCGGTGAGCTCCTTTGCGAGCTTTTCCGCCTCATCGAACCTGAAGCTGTTCCTAAGGTATGTAATTCTGTTGATTTTCTTGATATCGGATCCCGGATACATCATTTTGTTTCCGCAGTGTCCACAGACACCCGAAACTCCGTTTTCATCCGCACTTACGGCTCCGCCGCATATTCCGCAGATGAGCTTATTGTCATACATTTCAATGCCCTCCGTGAGATTATTTGTAATGATACACTTCTATTATATAGAAAAATACCTCTGCTGTCAATAATCTATATGCATCTTTGTTAGTTTTGTATTGTTTTATACAGAAAATTTAGAAGAAATGTCCACTATCGGCTCAAAGCGTTTCTATCCCTTATTTGATGCGGGATAGAGCGTTTTTATGCCGCTTGACAAAATGTTGTATTTATGTCATATTTTAAACACTACTTATGGTATTATGCTGCTCTTATTCCTACCGCAGTAACAATTATTGCACATAATGACCTTGCTTATAGTGCCTCCCCCGCCTGTGGCGGGGGAGGCACTATAATTGTTGTATATAGTCGTAATATGAAACATAAGATCGGCTGCTTGTCCTGCTTATGTCAGAGGCATTGTTGCTGCCGCGTTGAGCGTACCGTCGGCGGATACTCCGGCTTCGGTGTATTCGTAGAATGCCTGACTTCCTATCATAGCGGCGTTATCTCCGCAAAGTGCCACAGGCGGGATATACAGCTTTATTCCGTTTTCGGCGCATCTATCCTCCAGCATTCCGCGCAGACCGGAATTGGCGGCAACTCCTCCCGCAAGGGCGGCGGTCTTGTAGCCGTATTCCTTCGCTGCGGCTACGAACTTCGATGTGAGGATATCCGCCACGGTGTACTGGAACGATGCCGCGAGAGAATCTATGTCGAGCTGCTCACCCTTCTGCTCTGCATTATGCACAAGATTTATCACATTCGTTTTGAGTCCCGAAAAGCTGAAATCGTAAGGGTTCGCAGTATGCGGCCTGGGAAGTTTGTACTTTCTGCAATCCCCGTTTTTTGAAGCACGGTCTATATACATTCCGCCGGGGTAGGGGAATCCCATTGCACGCGCCGCTTTATCGAACGCTTCACCCGCCGCGTCGTCCATAGTTCTTCCTATCGTGACAAATTTCGTGTAGCTCTCCACACGCATTATCTGGGAATGACCGCCGGACGCGGCAAGGCAGATATACGGCGGTTCAAGCTCCGGGTGCGCGATATAGTTTGCCGCTATATGCCCCTTGATATGGTGAACGGGGATAAGCGGCTTTCCGGAAGCAAACGCCAGTCCCTTTGCAAAGTTCACTCCCACAAGCAGGGCGCCTATCAGTCCCGGTGCATAGGTCACGGCTATCGCGTCAAGACCGGCAACAGTCATACCGGCTTTTTCAAGTGCTTCATCCACTACACCGACAATGCTTTCACAGTGACGGCGGGAAGCTATTTCCGGAACGACTCCGCCGTACAGCTTATGCTCCTCCACCTGTGTTGCGATTATATTCGATATTATCTTCCGCCCGTCCTCGACTACCGCGGCAGCGGTTTCGTCGCACGAGCTTTCAATTGCGAGAATTTTCATTTACTATTGATCCTTTTTATCAATCTTTAATCTTGACAGTCTCCGTTAACGGGATAAGGGTCCAGCGTCACGCTGGCGCGATCCAGCCGCGTAGGCTGGTCCTGTCCGGAAGGACAAGCGCGAAGGCGCAGACGAAGAATCTTTCAGATCTTCTGTTCCTTTATCCAGTCCAGCATACTCAGAGCGAGCAGCTGCTTTTCGCGTGTCATTCCGTCTATCTTCATAGCCGCGATGCGTCCCACATTCCCGATATTACCGGCGTTCTCCGTTCCGAGCAGCAGCTCGTCCGGAGTTGTTTTCAGCACCGCGCACAGCTTCATCAGCACATCTATGCTCGGTATCGACACGGCGCGTTCGATATTCGACAGGTACTTATCGCTGAGCCCCGCCATTTCATTCACCTCGGACTGCTTGAGCCCGAGCTGTTTGCGCCGCCTTGCTATTCGCTTTCCGAGTTCCTTGTAATCTGTGTACATAGCAACATTCTCTACTTACAATACGAATTTCGACTTACAGTATAAATATATTCGACTTTAAATATCCGCATTTCGACTTTTAATGCGATTATTCGATATTCTGTATCTGTTCGCGTATCTTCTCTATCTCACTTTTCATATCCACAACGAGTCTTGTGACGCGAAGATCCTGCGCCTTTGAACCGGTTGTGTTCACCTCGCGGTTGATCTCCTGAACAAGGAAGTCCAACTTGCGTCCGATAGGATCATCGGCGTTCATCATATCGCGGAACTGCACGAAATGGCTCTTCAAACGAACAGTCTCTTCATCAACCGCGATCTTCTCTGCGTAGATACCCGCTTCAAGCAGGATACGCTGCTCGTCGATCTGCTTGTTTTCAAGAATTTCCTGCATCTTCGCGAACAGTTTCTCGCGGTACGCGGTGACGGTCTCCGGTGCATACTCGCAGACCTTGTCCGTCATCTTCTCTACATTCGAGAGCTTTTCAAGGATATCGTCCTTCATCTTCGCTCCCTCTGTCTCACGCATCTGAATGAATTTTGCGAGAGCCGCTTCGGCAGTCTCTTTCACAGCCGCCCAGATCTTGTCTTCGTCGGCTTCCGCACGGATCACGCTGAACGCATCGGTCATTCTGAATATAGTTGAAACTGTGAGATCGTCTGTCAGACCGAACTTATCTCCCGCAGCACGGAGCACGTTCAGGTAATTCTCAACTACTCCCTCGTTCACAGTCACGGAAGTTTCGGAAGTCCCGATATTGTAGATTGAAAGCGAGACCTCAACTTTACCGCGGCTTATACCCGCCTTAACGAGAGATTTCAGCTTTTCTTCGAGAAACATATACTGTCTGGGGAGCTTGGCGTTGAATTCGTAATATCTCGAATTTACCGAGCGTATCTCGACGAGATATTCGCGTCCTTCTATTATTCTGTGGTCTCTGCCGAAACCGGTCATACTTCTTATCATTTCTTTTGTCCTCCGTTATCTTCCGAGATAGTCTATCTCATTATCAAAATCCATAAGTTCACCGATCACCGGAACATTGTACTGTTCCGTTATGTTGTCAGCAGCCGTGATAGTATTGTCAAGCCTCCATATCACAATTATGCCTATTACCGAAATGACTGCACCGATACAGGCACCTATTATCGCGAAAAGATTCTCGTCCGGAAACTCCGGGCGGCGCGGTTCCGTCGGAAACGCGAGTATCTTCGCCGTCGCATTGGCACCGTAGTCGTCAAGCACCGTCTGCACTCTGCTCAAAAACACCTCCGACAGCCTGTAGGAGTCCGACGATGTTTCGCAGTCGAAACTTGCTGATATTATCTGTGTTTCACTGTTCGTATTAACGTTTATCATTCTGTCAAGCTCAGCGTAGGAGAGCTTGGTCTTGAGCATCTCGTTAATGGAGTCGTACATTTTCGGACTCGTGAACAGCAGGGCAGCAGTCGCCGCTTTTTCATCGGAGCGTATGCTGTCCGTACTTTCAATATATACATCCGTGTAAGTCATATAGTGCTTGGTCATTCCGTACAGTGCGAAAACGTATCCGCATATTGCCATCATGACCGTTGTGACCACGGCTATCCTCCAGTTGTTTTTCAGCGTGATACCGAGTTTTTTCAGCTGATTTCTTTTCAATTCTATCTTCCTTTTTTATAAGCTGCTTTAAAGCGGCTTTTTTGCGATCTTTGCGGAAACACGCGGATACTGCGGCGGGGTAGAGGATATCTTTTTTATCACCGCGAGCGTGCGTTTATCTCCGCCGGGCAGACTGTATTTCTTTACTTCCGTTATCTTGCCGCCGAGCGTTTTTATTGCGTTTTCAGCGTCTTCGGTCTCGTCTTTCTCGCCTTTGAGAGCAAGGAACATTCCGCCGACCTTAACAAACGGCAGGCAATATTCACACAGCACATTCAGCGCCGCGACCGCTCTTGCTACCGCAAAATCGTATTTTTCCCGGTATTTCGGGTCTTTTCCCGCTTCCTCACCGCGGGCGTGTACTGTTTCACACTCTATGCCGAGCATTTTGCACGCACTGTCGAGGTATGTTACACGCTTGTTTGAGCTGTCGAGCAGCGTAAATGACAGATCAGGACGGTATATCTTCATCGGCAGGGAAGGAAAGCCCGCGCCTGCACCCACATCTATTACATTTGTTCCACGTGGAACATCTACCATAGTAAGCGGCAGTATGCTGTCAATATAATGCTTTTCGGTAATCTCGTCCGGTTCGGTTATCCGCGTGAGATTTACGTTCTTATTATACTCTACCATATAATCGGCAAGTTTGTCAAGCTGTAAAAGCTGTTCGTCGGAAAGGACTATACCACATTCTGAAAGATCATTTTTTCTCATCTTCATTATCCTTTCCGCTTTCGCTTTCTTTGTGAGCCGCAAGCCATATCAGAAGCACGGATATGTCCGCCGGATTGACTCCGGATATTCTTCCTGCCTGTCCGATGTTCAGCGGTCTGTGCTCGTTCAGCTTTTCCCTCGCTTCAAGACGCAGACCCTCTATCTCGGAATAGTCGATACCGGGAGGAAGCATCTTGTTTTCAAGCCGTTTCATTTCCTTTATCTTCGCAAGCTGGGTAGAGATATAACCCTCATACTTTATGCTTACTTCTATCTTTTCTGCAAGGTCGGGTCTGATATCCGGTGCTGTATCATCGAAGGGTTTCAGATCTTTGTATGTAAGCTGCGGACGTTTGAGAAGTTCGGCAAATCTTGTTGGCTGATCTATCGCAGAAGTTCCCTTGGATTCAAGCATTGCATTGAATTCGGCAGTCGGTCTTATAGAAGTCTTGCGGATACGATTTGCTTCTTCGTCAACTATCCTCTTCATTTCAAGATAGTGACCGTATCTTTCGTCTGAAATAAGCCCTATCTCATGTCCGAGTTCGGTTAATCTTTCAGGAGCGTTGTCCTGTCGAAGTATCAGTCTGTACTCACTTCGTGAGGTCATCATTCTGTACGGTTCAACACAGCCTTTTGTTACAAGGTCGTCTATCAGCGTTCCGATATATGAATTTGAACGGTCAAGTATTATCTGCTCTTTTCCGGAAATTTTTCTTGCGGCATTTATTCCTGCAACAAGACCCTGCGCAGCAGCTTCCTCATAACCGGAAGTAGAGTTGAACTGTCCCGCACCGTAAAGTCCGGATATCTTCTTTGTTTCAAGCGTAGCGTACAGCTCCAGCGGATCAAGACAATCATATTCGATTGCGTAAGCAGGACGCATAATTTCTACATTTTCGAGACCTCTTATTGTCCGCAGAAATTCAAGCTGCACATCTTCTGGGAGGGAAGTTGACATACCCTGCAAATAGTATTCGTCGGTATCCTCTCCCATTGGCTCGACAAAAAGCTGATGACGCTCTTTATCCTTGAACCTCATTAGTTTTGTCTCTATACTCGGACAATATCTCGGTCCCACACCTACTATCTTTCCCGTATACAGCGCGGACCTGTCGAGATTGTCGAGTATTATTTTGTGCGTTCTTTCATTCGTATATGTAACGTAGCATTTTGCCTTGTTTTCAAGTTCATGCTTATTGTCAAAAGAGAACGGAGTGATGATATCATCTCCGGACTGTTCCTCCATTTTTGAGAAATCTATAGAACGCTTATGAACTCTCGCGGGTGTTCCGGTTTTGAATCTTCGCAGCTTAAGTCCGAGTTTGACCAGATTCTCTGTAAGCTCCGACGATGGATTAACATTATCTGGTCCGCTTTTATATGATGTCGTACCTATGAATATCTCTCCGCCGAGATATGTTCCCGTAGTAATTATCACAGCTTTAGCTCCGCAAAAAGCACCGAGCTTTGTTTTTACACCCGTGACTCTTCCGTTTTCAGCACACACCTCTGTTACCTCTGCCTGACGGACATCAAGCAGCGGTTCCTGTTCAAGTGTATGTTTCATATATGTATGGTACTTCACTCTGTCGGACTGTACACGAAGAGAATGCACCGCGGGACCTTTCCCTCTGTTCAGCATTCTTGACTGAATAAAGGTACTGTCCGCGGCTATTCCCATTTGTCCGCCAAGCGCATCTATTTCTCCGACGAGCTGTCCTTTTGCGGAACCGCCTATACTCGGATTGCAGGGCATATTTGCTATCGTATCGAGTGACAGTACAAAAACAACTGTTTTCATGCCGAGTCTTGCTGCGGCAAGTGCTGCCTCGCACCCGGCGTGTCCGGCTCCGATAACGGCAACATCGTAATCACCTATGCTATATATATTGTATCATCTCCAAAATAAAATAACTATAAGTAGTGTTCCACGTGGAACTCCAGCTCCCTTTTAAAAAGGGGGCTGGACCCCCTAAACAGACAGCTGTATTTCAAGGTCTCTTTAATGGGTCACTCTGTAAGAAATGAATGGGGGTTGGCAATAATTTTATCAAACTTTCTATCCGTGGTGATGTGTCTATCGATAGAAGAGAGTAACTACGCAAATCGCAGCGGGGCGTTCCCCGCTGTTCCACGTGGAACACTAAATATTGAGAAATTGTGATTTTTTGTGTCAAAATATGGCATCATTAATTGTATTTTCTATAACCCGGATGACGTATCGGATATCCTTTTGAGAGATCACAGCACGCTTTGATCTTGTCCGCAGGTATCTCTTTTGCACCACCGAGAAGTCTTGCCGTAAGCGCCGTCTTTGCGTAATGCTCCAGAGTTTCCATACGATAGTACGCCTGTGTAAGATCAACACCTACCGTAAGCGCACCGTGGTTTGCAAGAAGTATGGTGTCGTGGTACGGAAGATAGGGAACAATACTATCCGGAACTTCTTCCGAACCGGGCAGACCAAACGGCGCTACCGGCACAGAACCCACAAACATTACAGCTTCAGATAAGCTGTAATCGTCAAGCGCTATACCCGCACAGGCAAATCCCGTAGCCGTCGGCGGGTGAGCGTGAACTACCGCGCGAATGTCCGGACGCTCGCTGTAACAGCGAAGATGCATCCTGAATTCCGATGAAGGTCTGAACCCCTCCGGACAGTAGACCGGTTCGTTATCTGCGGTCATTCTGCATATAAGCTCCGGCCTCAGCTTGCTTTTGCTTACACCGGAAGGTGTTGTAAGTATCGTACCGTCGTCAAGCAGTACCGAGATATTACCGTCATTCGCCGCAACCATTCCGCGTGCCCATAAATTATAACCGACTTCGCATATCTGTTCTTTTATATCAGATTCGTTCATTTGAGAAATATATCCTTTCCGGAAAGACCGGTCCCCACCGAAGTACGGAACCTGAATATTTTCATAAAAATTACACTACTATTATATATCTAATATCCGTTTTTGTCTATACTTATTTTTCTAAAAATCCGGCGTCATATCAAGAGTATCACAGCCCTTTTCCTGCATAAAGCCGTCAAGTCCGAGATCTGCACAATGCTCTGTTACCTTGTTATACTCAAAAGAAGTGAGCTTTCTGTTTATCTCCGGAAAATCTGCTGCACCGTAGCACGGGGTATATTGCCTCATTATGCTGACGAGCGGACGGACAGGCATTCCGCTTATGATATCCAGCAGTTTCATACTGTCGTGATAGCCTTTCGGCAAAACAAGATGCCGTACAATAACTCCGCGCAGCATCATACCTTCGCTGTCAAAAACCGGTTCCGGCTGCTGACGCAGCATCTCTTTCAGAGCGGGCAGCGTATATTCGGAATAATCCCTCGCACCGGAATATCTTGCGGACATATCGGAGCTGTAATATTTCATATCCGGCAGGTAGATATCCACCAGACCGTCAAGCATTTCCAGAGTCTCCTTCTTTTCATACCCGCCGCAGTTATATACGACCGGAATATCAAGATCATTTTTTATATCGATCAGAATCTCCGCTATCTTATCCGCGTAATGTGTACCGGTTACAAAATTGATATTGTGAGCGCCTTTTTCCTTAAGATCAAAAATTATTTCTTTCAGTCTTTCGGAAGTGATGTACTCACCTTTAAGATCGTGGCTTATAGGATAGTTCTGGCAAAACGCGCATCTCAGATTGCAGCCGGAAAAAAATACCGCTCCGCTTCCGCGTGTACCGGATATACACGGTTCTTCTCCGAAATGCAGCATATATTTTGCTATCCGTATTTTATCGGTACAGCCGCAGTAACCCTTGTCTGTACTTCTGTCAACTCCGCATTCACGGGGACACAGTCTGCACTCACCCATTCTTTTTCAGCTCCACGGAAAATTTCTCCGAGCTTTCAAATGCGTACTGTATTTCCGCCTGATACCCGGGGTCCTCTAAATATAACTTATAATCAAATTGTGACATAATATTACAGAATGATATAATACTTGAATACTGTTTCAAAAGCATCAGTCTGTCATTTATAGTCCAATAACTGTATAATGTCTTCTTTTTGAAATATTCTTTCATATCATCGCTGAAACCTTTATAATTATACAGTTTCTCACATACAGAAGCGACAGAAGCCGCGGCATAATACAGAGCATAGTTGTCCATTATGCTTCCGAGGTCTTTTACATTCACCTCCGGCATCTCTGCTGAAACAAATGCGAGTACCATATCTTTAAAGACATTTACTGTTTCCATTCTGTTGCCGTTATAGATTGTACTTATAAAATCGCTTGCAAGATTACCGAGTTTTCTTTCTTTTTCAAAGCTCTCATTTTCAAAGACTGTATTTTTTGAGTAAATGTCAAAAAGCGTGAATCCGCCGTAAGTAATAGAATAAAGAACTGAATAGATTATTCGGATTTTCGGATTTGAGATATCATTCAGCACCTTATCTTTTTTTTCAGAAAATATCGAGTTTATCTCATCAACGGAAACGGAACGGCTGTTGATTTTAAGATTTGAGCTGAACCGGCGGTAATTATATTTATCGATAAGTTCCTTATATCTTATCGCACAGCTCATTCCGTATTTCATCGCGGACAGGCGGACGGATTCGAGCATAGTCTGTGAATCTTTATTTAGCGAATGATCGGGCATCTTGTTTTTCTGGGTTTTTATGATGTTTTCATTTCTGTTATCTGTCCTTACTTTCAGCTCTTCAGGATCTTTTACAAAAGCCTTTTCATCTCCGATGACAACATCTGATATCCTTACAAGTTCTCCTTCACGGAGACATCTTAATATTACCGCAATTCTTATCGTATCCTTATCTTTTTCCTTTATTTTTCTCAGATATTTTTCGCATACATCATATAAAGGTTTTTCATTTACAAAAACAAGATCAAAAACGCTTATGCCGATAGTTTCACAGGCAGTGCAGCATTCAGCGCCGAATATGTATTTTTTCATCTTGCCAAGATAATCGACGGTTCTTTTATCGGAAATTATTTTATCCGGCAAAAAAAAGAGTGATTTTATGCTTTTAGGAAAATCCGTAATCTCTATTTCCATAAAATCACCCTCTGTCTGGTTTTAAATTAACATATTTTCTTATTATTCATAAAATATAATTTCATTCATTTTCTGTTTTCTGAAATTACACCGGAATATATCTCACTTTTTGTAAATCCGAATTTCTTTGCTGCCTCCTTGCAGGCATCAGATACTTTAGTACCGTAAATTATCAGCTTACGGGCATATTCAATTGCTTCTTCCGGGACATTTCTTCCTTCCTGTACGATTGATTTTCCTTCGACTACAAGAACATATTCTCCCTTCGGATTTACATTTTCGTAATACTGTATCATTTCGGAGATCGTACCGCGGAGAACTTCCTCATGTATCTTTGTCAGTTCTCTGCACAGAGATATCCTTCTGTTGCCAAGAACACGCAGCAGATCTTCAAGAGTTCTTTTCAGTTTATGCGGAGCCTCATAGAAAATAAGTGTATGTCTAAGATCCTTTATTTCTTCAAGATGCGCGTTTCTCTGCTTCTTTGTTACGCTTAAAAAACCTTCAAATGAAAATCTTGAAGTCGAAAGTCCGGATATTGCAAGTGCGGACATCGCAGCGGTAGGTGAGGGAACTACGTTCACTTCTATACCGTGTTCCGCGCACAGCTTCACAAGATCTTCACCGGGATCGGATATACACGGCATTCCAGCATCGGTTACTATTGCGCACGTCTCACCGGCAAGTATCCGGTTAATGATCTCTTCTCCCTTTTCATGGAGATTATGCTCATAATAACTGATCAGAGGCTTGTGTATATCAAAATGTGTGAGCAGCTTCAATGTTACTCTTGTATCCTCTGCCGCTATAAAATCAACAGAACTGAGCGTTTCAAGCGCTCGCGGAGACATATCCGAAAGATTTCCGATAGGAGTTCCCACAACATACAGCTTTGACATATACATCGACCTCACATTTGTTCATAAAATTTGTTCCTCAGTGTTCCTCACACATATTCAACCATTTCAAAATCCCGGTTTTAGGCTTAAACAAGCCTTTTTTTAACATATTTAACCGAGTTTTCAACTGTTCATAACATATTTTCTCTTAAAAATTAATAGTTTTCAACATTTTCAACAGATTTTTAGTTTAAAAAAACTTTTCTACCAAATGTAATCTGATTGATCCTTGCTCTTTCTCGTAAATAAATTTTTTGTAAATTGCTCAAACCCTATTGTTTATCACACATTTTCATATCATAAATATTATACAAATATCTCGTGGAAAATTATGCATATTGAATATGTAAACAGAGCCGTATTACATCGGTATCGGGTTGAAAAAAATTTTTGTGAAAAAATCCGCAAACATTATTGATTAAGCCAAATCTAACACTTTCAACCAACTTTTCAACAAAAATGACGGTTGAAAACCAAGAATCAACATATTTCAACATAATATCTTTTTCCGGGTAAAAATTTATGATTTGGTTACAGTTTGGTGACAATAATACAATTTGTAAAGAATTTACTCTTGACAAGCTCAAAATCTACCATTTCAATAGCATAATTCAACAAGGAGGCATATTATGAAAGGCGTAAACAAGCTGGTTATGGAGATAAGACCCGAAAGCGAATACTTTGATAAAGCCATTCTATTTCTAAAACCCGACAAAACAGATCACACTCAGAATGAAATATCTTCGGGAGCCGAAAAACTACTGAATGAATCGTTCAGAGCATATAATAACAAAAGTACAGGACCAAGCCCCGTGTGGCTGCTACTTGCCGGCATTACGGCAGGCTCTCTGATATCATGGGCATGCGTATTCATTATAGGACTTATCTGACCCCGCAAAGGCTGTTGAAACGCTTTTTAAGGGTAAGACAGCTTACATTGCTGATATATACCGTTTCGGTGCATATTATGATACTTTTCGGCATATCAAGAGAAACATAGTATATTTTTCCGTTCTTCTGACAGTACGAAAGATATTCATTCATATAACTCTGAACGGTTACCTTTTCAATATCAAAAATACCTATGATCTCATTTACGTTTACCGAGATATCACTGCCGAGATGAAGATACAAATTAATCCCTCATTTACTGCCTTAATTCAAATTTTCCGCCTTTGACATTCCAGATCTTACCGGAATCAAATTTCTCAGTATCCGATAAATTACATGATGTAATAAATATCTGAAATTTATCAATATGATTTATTATAAATCCTCGTCTGTATTCATCAAGCTCGCTTAATACATCGTCAAGTATAACTATCGGAACATCTGCGCTTTTTTCGGTTATCATTTCCGCTTCCGCGAGTTTCAGCGCAACTGCAATGCTGCGAATCTGTCCCTGTGAACCGAAATCCTTTGCAGGCATATTATTTATATAGAAAGAAACATCGTCCCTGTGTGCGCCTACTACCGTATATTTCATACGCAGCTCGCGTTCTGCACTTTCTCTGAGTCTTTCTATATATGTTTCATACATCTTTATATGATCTTCGGCAGTGAAGCTGATATCCTTCATTACAGAGCTTTCATATTTTACATCAAGTATTTCGTTATTACTGTTCAACATTGAGTAGTATGATTTTGCTCCTGCAGCAAGCATATCAAAATATCTTATTCTTCCGCACATAACATTCACGCCGAGCTTTGCAAGCGTTTCATTCCAGCTTTCAAGCATAAGAGCGGCGTTTCTGTCATATCCGGACATATTTATCAGTATATTATTCTTCTGGCGCAGAGCTTTATTATATTCATAAAGTTTAATATTATGAACACGATTTATCATATTAGACACAAAATCAATATAATTGCGCCTTTTTTCGGGATCACCCTTTACAATATATAAATCTTCCGGTATAAACAAAACATATCTTAACGCACCGTATAGTTCTTCTGCGTCTTTCATTCCGATACCGTTGAATTTAAGATCAAAGCTGCTGTTTTTCTGTATATAAATTATAGTGTTTTCCTTATCCGGCAGATTGTCGAAAGTAAAGCACATTTCTACCGCTATTTCTTTATCCGATGATCCGAAAGGAAGCAGCTCACCTGTTCTGGGATTTCTGAAGCTTTTTCCGAAACATACGGAAATAGCCTCGCAAAGATTAGTTTTGCCCTGGGCATTGTTTCCCGTGAATATATTCACCTTCGGGTCAAAAATAAAATCGGCAGAGGCTATATTTCTGAAATTTCTTATTGACAGTGATTTAATTATCATATAACTTATTGTAATATATATAATATTTATTACTTATTTTTATAATTAATGTGTCCTCAACAACTGCCTTATGGCAGTTGTTATTCCGAAATCCGCAATGCGGACTTCGGAGAGCCTTAAAAATACACTTTCAGCGTATTTTCAAGGCGGACACATTTCTTGATGTCAAGCTCATTCCGACC
>CACZGM010000077.1 GCA_902780695.1 uncultured Ruminococcus sp.
ATACGCTGAAAGTGTATTTTTAAGGCTCTCCGAAGTCCGCATTGCGGATTTCGGAACAACAACTGCCATAAGGCAGTTGTTGAGGACACATTAATTATACGATCCGTTGAGTTATCCGGGTATCATAAAAATGTGTGCTCTCGTCTGCCACAGACGGAGCAACGGAAAACAACGGCTTTGTGAACGGTCTCGGAGGTCGATCCGGTATGGGAAATAAGTCCGAAGCCCGCGGAAAGAGCGGGATATCAAGAACCTTAAAAACGGCGGGAAAAAAGCTCCTCAGCGATACGGGGCGCGCTTCCGTCTGCGCCGCCGCGGGATTGATAATGGCGCTCAACATAAATACATTCGTACACGCCGGCGAGCTTATCCCGGGCGGCTTCTCCGGTCTTACGATACTGCTTCAGAATATCTGTTCGCGGTTCTTCGGGATAAATATCCCGTACAGCCCGGTGTATATCCTTATGAACCTCATTCCCGCCGCGGTATCGTTCAAAAAGATAGGTAAACGATATACTATATTCTCGTTCATAACGATAGTCGCGACCGGTCTGCTGACCGATATACTGCCGCAGTACCCGGTGACCTCCGACCTGCTGCTCATAAGCGTGTTCGGCGGCATTATCAACGGCTTCGCGGTGTCGCTCTGTCTGATTGCCGGAGCCACGAGCGGCGGCACGGATTTCATATCCGTCGCGATATCCGAAAAGTACCATATCGACGCGTTCAATTATATCCTCGCGTTCAACGCGGTCATGCTTACCGCCGACGGGTTTATCTTCGGCTGGGAGAAAGCGCTGTATTCGATAATATTCCAGTATACTTCTACGCAGATAATCAACTTAATCTACAGGCGCTACAAGAGGAACACAATGTTTATCATAACCGATTTCCCGAAGGAGGTCGCGGACACGATAAACAAGCTCACGCGGCACGGCGCGACAAGGATAGCCGCGCACGGAACATACAACGATTCCGAGCGGCAGATGATATATTCGGTCGTGGGGACAGACGAGCTGAAAAAGCTGATAAAGGAGATAAAGAAGATAGACGCGAACGCGTTCATAAACGTTGTACGCACGGACAGACTCATAGGAAACTTCTATATGACACCGAAGGACTGATCCGCTTTCCCGGCCGTGCAGATAAATATGTGAACGGTTATGTGCGGTTTAGTGTAAACGCATTGTTGTGTATGTTCACAAAAACAATTGTAAGAAATGTGGAATATCGGGCAAAGTGCTTGAAAAAAACACGTTTTTGAGCTATAATAATATGACGAGCCGCATCATTCGGTCTTGTTTCGTCTGTGACACGTCCGGGCGGCTGAAATGGGAGAAGAAAATATGAGCAAAAACAAAAAGTATTTTTCTCTCGGCTTGAAAATGTATATCTTCGTGGCGGTGACGGTCATCGTCGTTGCGTTCGGCACGACCTGCATAGCTTACTGGATAAGCTCAAACCAGATCGACAGGTACTATAAGCATATCGCGCAGGACAACGCGAAGAACTTCGCGACGCTCGTTGACGCGGATTACCTTGCCGGACTCCGGAAGACCGCCGAAAGCGATGAATTCCGTCAGCTGCGCGAAAAGGCGGAAGCCGCCGACGATGAAAAGCTCATCGCCGATTACCTTGACAGCAAAGGTCTTCTGGATAAATTTTACGAGACCAGAGAAGCAATAATAACGTATGCCGCGAACATACGCGATATCAAATACCTCTATATCATAGTGGACGGAGGCAAGGACGCGGCAGCGGATATGTACCTTGTGGACGACGAAGATATGCCGCTGCTCAGCATCGGCTATTACGAGGAAAGAGAGCCGGAATTCATGGGAAGCGCTCTCGCCGACCATGACGAGCCTGTTGTCTCCAGGGGCGAATGGGGCAGGCTATGCACCTCTTACGCCGAAGTTACCGATTCCAAAGGCGAGCCGGTATGCCTTGTCGGCTGCGACTACGATATGGATGAAGTAATGGCGGAAAGGTACAGGTTTTTCAGCTACATTATCACCGCAACGATCGTCGTCACCGTTCTGGTGCTTGCCGCATCGGTATATTTCGTCACAAGAACGGTCGTCGGTCCGCTTAAGAAGATAACCCTCAAATCAAAGGTATTCAAGCCCGAAAAGGATATAAGCTATGAGGACGCGGGAGTTATTGACCTCGAACTGAACAGCCATGACGAGATATCCGACATCTACGAAAGCATACGCTCGATGCAGACGGATATCATAGATTACCTGAATGTTCTCCACGCAACCGAAAATGACCTTAAGGCAAAGACCGCCCAGATAAGCGAGATATCCAGGAAAGCGTATCAGGATGCGCTCACCGGTGTCGGAAGCAAGGCGGCATACATGAAGAAAACGGAAGAACTGGACAGCGCACTTGCATCGGGAACGGCGCAGTTCGCTCTCGTAATGGTCGATATCGACAACGTAAAGACGATAAATGACAGCCACGGCCACAAGGCCGGAGATATGTACATAACCGGCTGCTGCCGTGTAATATGCGACATATTCAAGCATTCACCGGTGTACAGGACAGGCGGCGACGAGTTTGTTGCCGTACTGCAGGGTGTGGACTACAAAGCACGGCATGAGCTTGTACGCAAGCTGAAAGAAAGATATGAATATACGGCGGGACGCACGGACAAGAACCCGTGGCAGAGATATTCCGCTTCCGTAGGACTCGGAGAATCCTCACCGGGGGACAGCACCGCTGACCTTATATTCAGGCGCGCCGACGAGGATATGTACAGGGACAAAAAGCGCGTTAGATAAACAATGATTTACACAGGAGGTATTCGAAATGTTCGGATCCGGAAAAAAAGCAATAGAAGAGCTGAACAATAAGGTCGCCGAGGAGAAATTCAGAGCCGATACCAATGCACAGCTCCTTGAGCTTATCAACGAAAGCACACATCTCGGTTTATGGTACGCATACTACAAGGAAAACGGCGATGTTGAAGCGATAATATACACCAAGGAATTCCGCCGTATGCTCGGCTATAACGAAAGAGAGCTTCCGGACACATTTGAATCCCTCGGGAAAATAATGCACCCCGACGACAAGCAGGAGGTATTCGGTCTGTTCGCGAAAGCGGCTGCCGATAAAACGAACCGCATTAAGTACGATATAGATTATCGGCTGCTGACCAAGAACGACGGTTACAAATGGTTCCATGCCGCGGGATCCTGCATACGCTACCCGAACGGCGCACCGAGAGTATTCACCGGTACCTTCACCGACATCGACAAGCAGCGGAAAACAAACGAGATACTTGAACTTCAGCAGCGCAGACAGGGCGCCGTGGAGATGATGATGCTCGAAGGAAGCTGGAGTATGGATCTCACGAAGTACGACATATCCGACCCGAATTCACCTATGGTGTTCTCCGACAGATTCAAGAAGATACTCGGCTATAACAATTCCGCCGAATTTCCGGATATAATGCAGTCGTGGATAACGAAGATGCACCCGGACGATGTCGCGGGAGCCTCCGAGCTGATAGGACGGCAGCTGTCCGACCCGAGCGGATCCACCGTGTTCGATATGGAATACCGTATGATGCACAAAAGCGGCGAATATATCTGGGTACGCGCGTCGAGCTATGTCGTATGGGGCAACAAGAAGCCGCTTATGGCAGCCGGAACGATACTCGACATAACGGAAGAAAAGACGAACAGGCTCCGCTTCCAGGAGGAGCTTGCGCCGAAGATCGAGGAGCTTCGCGACGGTATCACGTCCATAGCGAACACGATAGGTATTGCCGCAAGACAAATGAACGATGTCGCCGAGAAGCAGAAGGACGTTTCCGAGTCCGCAAAAGAGATATCGAAGTCTGTATCCGCGTCCGTCGGGATTATCAACAGCATAAAGACAATTGCCGAAAAGACCAACCTGCTCTCGATAAACGCCGGAGTTGAAGCGGCTCACGCAGGCGAAGCCGGAAAGGGATTCGCGGTAGTTGCGGGCGAAGTCAAAACGCTTGCGACTTCTACAAAGGAAACAACGGACAAGATATCCAACCTGCTTGGCGGAATGAACGCTTCCGTTGAGAATATGCTCGAAAAGATCGAACAGACCAGTGAGAATGTAACATCGGAGAACGAGGAAATGGCGCAGATAGACGTTACCGTCGAAAATCTCCATAAACTCGCGGACGATATAGGAAAGATCGTTATGACGCTTTACAAGTAATATATCAAAAGACAGGAGGAATGATTATGAACAACGAGCTCACATTACAGGTATTTGCTTTTGACTGCACCGCTATTCCAAACGAACAGCACGCCGACACAATAAAGGCGGTAAAGAAATTCGGAGCCGCGCTCAGGGCGACCGGACGCAAACAGAATGTTTCGGGCATACGCTTTACCCGCAATGAAGAAGCCCGTGTTGTAAACTGTCCTCTTGAGAAGTTCAAGGTCAATTCGTGGCTCGAAAACGACGGAAGCGGCGTAAACAATATGCTCGACCAGACTGCGAATATAATGAACATGGTCGGCGAGAGACTTGCCGCCACTCCCGAAGCGGAACGCCCGTCGCAGGTAATTCTTACGATAATCGTATTCGGGCGCGACAACGCGAGCGTGCGCTGCACTTATGAGCAGCTCCGCAATATGATAGCGCTCCAGCGTGACGTTTACAAGTGGAAATTCTTCCTTATGACCGACTTCACCATAAATATGGAAAAGCTCGGTATAGCGGAGGAGGACACGATCGTCATCAAGAAGAGCGAAGCGGACTGGTTCAAGCGGCCTTTCGAGGAGCTCACCGAAAAAATGGTAGAGTGCCTTACAAAACAGAACGAGCAGTAAACCGAATCCCCCGGACATTCATCCGGGGGATATCACTTTATACAGCAATTTCAGAAAATTGCATAGATGCGGTTTTATTTCGCACCGCAGAACAGCGAATAGTCACAGTACTCGCAGACTCCCGGCTCCGACGGGCAGGCTCCCGCCATTCCGGCTGCCGCTTCACGCGCTTTCGCGCTTACATACGAAGCGCAGTACGATCTCATCGTGCTGTATATCTCCGGCGTGATGACCGTCGGCGCCACATATCCGCTGCGTGCCTTGCCGAAGCGTTCGTTCAGCGCTTCATTCAGTTCCGCGATATCTGCGTTCTCCGGCGAATCGCTCAGTATGATGCCGGACGGTGAGTGCTCCTTGATATATTTCTGCATACTCTTTACCGACTTTGTCTCTATATCGCTGCCGTCCGATGCCTCATACGACACCTTGCCGACAGGCAGATACATCACCGACGACGGCAGCACACGGCTGTCGTTTCCGCAGATGCCGAACAGGTACAGAAGCATCTGCAGATTTTCGCCCTTGTATATATCATCGAGCGTCAGATCCCTCGTCCCGCGTTTGTAGTCAACGACGCGGATATATTTTTTTCCGTCCGATTCGAGTGAGTCGATGCGGTCGCAGATTCCGGAGATATTCACATCACCGAACCGGAAGTTCAGCCGTTCTTCGAGAGCTTCCGGGTAGAACCCGCCGAGCTTCGTTTCGTCGCGTATCCGTACAGCCGCACGCACAGCGTAAAGACCGAGCCTTTTCAGCAGATACGAGAATCTTTCCGCACCGCCGAATCCTCCGAAATAATTGATCTCCTCGTATGTTTTCACGCTTTCCGAGATATGCGCGGAGATCTGCGCGTCGGAAAGCTCCGTGAATTCTGCGCGTCTGTCCCGGTAATCCGCAAGCAGGCGCTGCAGGCAGAAATGTATCACATTACCGGTGAGCAGCGGGTCGATACGGCGTTCGCCGTCCTCACGCAGTCCGAGTCCGTATTTGCAGAAAAAAGCGAACTTGCAGCGGTTCACCTGCGTCACGGCGGTCGGTGACCACGAATCAAGCACCAGCAGCCTTGACGAGCGTTCCTTTGCTATAACGTGCCTTTCCTTGTCCGGAAGCTCTCCGGAAGCCGAGCGCAGCATTGCCGCGAATACCGGATCGACAGCCCGCAAAAGCGCTCTGCGCTCTCCGGAACGTGACCTGTCGCGGTAGATGTGCGACAGATATCTCTGCGCGGAATCCGGGGTGCGGCAGTAATACTCCGCGCCGCAGTTGTCCGCGCCGTTTATCCGTACATCGTATTCCTCCCGCAGCGCCTTCAGAGACGGTGCCGGTTCAAGGAATCCGCCGTTCTCGCCTATAAGCGGATATGTTATGAAAAGCCCCTCTGACGGCAGTCTTGTGCAGCGGTACACTGTGAAAAGCTCCTGCGAATAGCGCGAGAGCCTGTCCGACGCGACAGGTATGCCGAGCATGGTGAGCTGCTCGCTTTCCGAGGGCGTAAATATCCCTGAGACCCTTGGCGGCGGAGGCATTGCGCCCTGCGTATAGCCGCAGATAAATACATATTCCGCCTGTGTGAAGCGGCTTCTTTCCGTGTCTCCGACAGTTACCGCGTCAAGGGTCTGCGGCGGCTTTGCCACTGTGGTAGAGGTGAAGATATCCTTAAGTATGGCTATGTATTCCTCTATCGGCATCTTATAGCCTTTCAGCGCCTTGTACGCCGACTCAAACACCGTCACAGTGTCGTCCCATATCCCGGTGTATTCATCCAGCCGTCTGCGGTCAACAACGAGTCCGCCGTCCTTGTCGCGGTCTATGATGCACTTGCCGTAAACGGTCCTGCTTATATCTGTCTTATTGCAGAGAAAGTCGCAGAGCAGCTTTGTTATCTCCGCGCCGTCGGCGTTTTCAAGCGATTTTTTCAGCTCGGTAAGCGGCTTTATTATGCCTCTGCGCAGCTTTTCGAGCCCGCCGTCCTTGTCTATCCCCTCCGGGAACGGGCGCAGCCAGTCACGGCTGCGCAGATCATACAGTCTGCAAAGACGCTCGATATCGTCACACTGTATGTTGCTGATGATCTTGCCGTTCGGATTGCGCACGAATCCGCTCTTGACGTAGCGCAGTATATCGTCTGTCCGGAATGACAGCGCTTTCAGCGTGTATATCGCGAACCGCACGAACGACTTTGTTATCAGCGGTTCGGGGATATCCGCAAATGCCGGTATGCCGTATTTTTTCAGAGCGCTTCCGAGTATCCCGGTGTAGGAGCTGTCCGGCACGAGTACGGCAATATTCCTGCAACGGACCCCCTCGTCGGTGAGAGCGCGTATGCGTGCGGCTATCCAGTCGCATTCCTGCCACATATCACGAGCTTCGGTAATTTCAAGGCTCTGCGGCTTGCGGAAGCGTTCCCGGAGCGCGGTTATTTCCCTTTCGCCGTCCGCGTCTCCGGACAGCCGGTATATCAGCCGGTTGACAGCCTCGAATTTCCTGTCCTTACATTCCGGATAATCGCAGGTAAGCGCTATCGTAACGCTTTTCGCCTTGTCGAGCAGCGCCCGGATAAATCCGAGCTGCCCGCCGGAAAAGCTGTCGAATTCATCGAAAAACACGTCGCAGCCGTCGAAGATATCCGTATCTGTGACTATCTCGGCAGCACGTCTTATATCGTCCAGCTTGTCGTCGAAATTTGCGGTGAGTATGCGGTCATAAGACGAGTAAATGACCGAGATATCGTTCATCTTGTCGGACAGAGCGCGGGAAAGGGCGGTTTCCTCCGCAAGCCTTCCCCGCAGCGCCGAAGGCGAAATGCCCGCGTTGCGCATCTCGCTGACCATTCCGAGCGCGAACACCGGGAAACCCTCTCTGCGTGTCTGGCTCCGGTAATATACAAGAGCGCCGTCCGCCGCCGACTCGTCAAGGGCGCGTTTCATAGCTATCCGCTTTGCGATATCGTCCGCGTACGGCTTTGTCTCCCCGTGCAGATGCAGTATCCTCTGCGCCTCACGCGAGAACATCGTGACACGGCAGTTCCTCGCGTGCTGTTTCGGGACTGTGTGATATACCAGCTTTTCTGTCTCGAACGAAAACTGATCCGGCACGAAAAGCACGGCTCTGCCGCCGTTCACCGCGGTATTCTTTATTCTTTCCCGAAGAAGTGTGGATTTTCCCGTCCCCGCTTCTCCGCAAATCAATTTCAGCATAATACGCTCCGTTTTTCAGTTAACAGCTTAACGCTATGCGTTTGTACTTCTGAAGCCAGACCTTATCGGGTCTGACATATTTATTATATAGCAAGCCTCTTTAAAAGTCAATATGCCGGGACTATGCCCACCCTGCCGCATAAAACACTTGCCCCGGACAGAAAAAAGTGGTATAATAGAAGAAAACGATTTGCTGCGATCCCGGATCAAACAGTGTTCGGGACAACATACTGAAAGGAGAGTATGATCATTGCTCCGGCTCCGGGATCTGCGGATATCCTGTCTCCGGCCGGCAGCATATCATACATGACAAATAATGGCAACCACCAAAGACCTGACCGTCGGAGAACCGGGGAAAGTCCTGCGCAGGTTCTGTCTGCCGATGTTCGGGAGCATAATATTCCAGCAGCTGTACAACCTTGCGGACAGCTTTGTCGCCGGCAAGATGATCGGCGAGGAAGCTCTTGCGGCAGTCGGAAACAGCTACGAGATCACGCTTATCTTCATAGCCTTCGCGTTCGGCTGCAATATGGGCTGCTCGGTAACGGTCTCACAGCTTTTCGGCGCGAAGAAGTTCACGGATATGAAGACAGCTGTCTATACATCACTTATCTCAACGGGCGCGATCTGCGCCGTGCTGATGGCGGCAGGAATAATGACGAGCGATACGCTGCTCCGGCTGATACAGACTCCGGAGAACATACTTCCGGACTCGCTTCTGTACCTCAACATCTACATATTCAGCCTGCCGTTCGTGTTCTTTTACAACGTTGCGACGGGTATATTCGCAGCTCTCGGTGACTCAAAAACCCCGTTCATCTTCCTTGCCGCGTCCTCTACCGTCAATGTCGCTATGGATATTCTTTTCGTGTCGGCGTTCGGTATGGGAGTGGCGGGTGTCGCGTGGGCAACGTTCATCTGTCAGGGCGCGAGCTGCATACTCGCTATGACAGTAGTTCTGAAACGCCTGTCGGGGATAGAAACGGACGGAAAAGCTAAGCTGTTCTCGGCAAAGCTGCTCGGCAGGATAGCCTCCATAGCAGTTCCGAGCGTTCTGCAGCAGAGTTTCATCTCCGTCGGGAATATACTGATACAGGGTGTGATAAACGGCTTCGGCTCCGGTACTATCGCGGGATATGCCGCTGCCGTTAAGCTGAACAACCTTATGATAACATCACTCACGACACTCGCAAACGGAGTTTCAAACTTCACCGCCCAGAACATCGGCGCAGGAAAGCACGAGCGCGTAAACGCGGGATTCAGGGCGGCACTGAAGCTGGTATGGGCGATCTCCCTGCCAATCGCGCTGCTGTATTTCTTCGCAGGCGAGCCGCTGGTGCGCTTCTTCATGGATCATAGCTGCGGTAAAGCTCGCCGCGGACGGGGTGCTGCGCGGTGCGGGACTTATGTGGTGCTTCATGGCGGCGACATTCACAGACCTGATACTGCGCGTTGTGCTCGCGTTCGTGCTTTCGGAACCGTTCGGCTCAACGGGTATATGGGCGGCATGGCCGATAGGCTGGTGCATCGCCACGGCACTTTCCGTTACGTTTTATATCCGCGGATTTGTGCGCAAGTCTCACGATTCCCCGTAATATTACGCTCCGGGAATACGTTCACACCGTTTTGTCCTTCGGCCGGAGCTGAATAAGCAATAAAATAATTTGCACCCGGAAAACTCTCAAAAAAACTCTTGACAAACGGAAAAGAATGTGTTAGAATATATAAGCCGCATGCAGAATGGGCTTTTTTAAGTCTGTCACAGAGGTGACGGCGCCCGAAGCAGCGAGATCGTGAAACGAGGTAATAAAATGTACGCAATCATTGAAACAGGCGGAAAGCAGTATCAGGTAAAAGAAGGCGATGAGATCTTCGTAGAGAAGCTCGGCATCGACGAGGGCGAAGTAACATTCGACAAAGTCCTCCTTATCGGCAGCGACGCAGGTATCACCGCAGGCGCTCCCTATGTGTCCGGTGCAGCCGTAAAGGCAACTCTCATCAAGAACGGCAAGGGCAAGAAGATAAGAGTCTTCACCTACAAGCCCAAGAAGGGCGAGAAAGTGGCTAAGGGTCACAGACAGCCGTACAGCAAGGTAAAGATCGAAGCTATCAACGCATAAGCGCCATGATAGAAGCAGAGTTTTTGAGCTACGGCGGTTCCCTTGTGGGTTTTTCGGTGTCCGGTCATGCGGACGCGGGCGTTTTCGGACGTGATATTGTGTGCGCAGCCGTTTCCTCGGCTGTTATGCTCACCGCGAACACGATAACCGACTACCTTTTCTGCAAGGCGGACGTTAAGGATCAGGGCAACAGGATCATGCTTGTCCTCAAAGACCCGGATTCCGCAATG
The DNA here is from genome assembly GCA_902780695.1 of uncultured Ruminococcus sp. GTDB lineage: Bacteria > Bacillota > Clostridia > Oscillospirales > Ruminococcaceae > Ruminiclostridium_E. The sequence goes on from CACZGM010000077.1 coordinate 10,380, forward strand.
GCTATAGCGGCGAAGCAGATGATAGCTTCGTTCCACAACCACCTGCATCTATTGGCAAAGGACAGTAAGGGAAAGATAAATGTAAGCGTGCGGGAAATGCGTTCCCGCAGGTGACAGCTCGGAAAGGAAGATTCAATTATGTTAATAATCAGCATGCAGTATTTCGCTCATAAAAAAGGTATGGGCTCCACAAAGAACGGCAGAGACTCCAACGCTCAGCGCCTCGGCGCAAAGAGAGCAGACGGACAGTTCGTTCTCGCCGGCAATATCCTCTACAGACAGAGAGGAACACATATCCACCCCGGCAAGAATGTCGGCAGAGGTTCCGATGATACGCTCTTCGCAAAGATAGACGGCCGTGTAAAGTACGAGCGTCTCGGCAAGGATCGTAAGCAGGTAAGCGTTTACCCCGCTGAATAATCGCAAAACTGTAAGGATAGGACGGGAGAAATTCCGTCCTTCTTTTGTATAAGAGCAACGACCGTATCATCTGCGGCTGTGCTGCGGGAAGGAGAAACGGGCAATGTACACCACATTCGGAAAAGCGAATGACCGCTTCGGATTCAGCACCGGAGGTTATTTCAGCTGCGCGTTCAGGAACGACAGACTTGTTGTTATCGCTGGCATTGTTGTGTTTGTACTGATAGCCGTGGCCGCTATATCCGACCTTGTTTATATCGGAAACAATATGGCAAACGCAGGAGCGCAGGCTTCCGCCGGAATGTACGATATGATATACGGCACGAATGTCGGCAATGCCAGCGACCCCAAGGTCACGGTATGGGGCGGAGCGATGAACACCGGATTTGCTGTCACCATACTCGCGGTCATAGGGATTGCCGCTGCTTTCGCGCTGATCGTTTTCATTGTTGTACTGATGTTCCTTCGCAGAGGGAAACTGTATAAATTCACCGCGAACGACGAGACTTTCATTGTCACCTACCCGAAAAGCGAGCGCAAGACCGTTGAGTTCAGATATGACGATATAATCGGGCTGACCTGGGAAACGCGTAAATTCCCGCTCGCTCCGGAATGCCTCGATATAACAGTAAAGACAAAGATAGGTGACTTCGATTACCGCGTCATACTCACAAAAATAGCAAGAGCAAACGGCATTACCGAAACACCGTTCAACATTATCCGCGAGAAGATAGGTCTTGCGTCAAAGGACGAATTCGACCTCATAAGCAGAGGAGTCAGATAACAGATGTTCGTAGATATAGTAAAAATTTCGATAAAGGCAGGAGACGGCGGTAACGGCGCTGTCTCGTTCCACCGCGAGAAATACGTTGCCGCGGGCGGCCCGGACGGCGGCAACGGCGGAAAAGGCGGCGATATCGTATTCCAGGCGGACGACAGCCTTTCCACGCTGATAGATTTCAGATACAAGAAAAAATACACCGCACAGAACGGCGCTCCCGGAGCGGCAAGAAGAAGCTCCGGAAAATCCGCGCCCGACACGATTATAAAAGTTCCGCGCGGCACGATAATCAAGGACAGCGAAACGGGACGCATACTCGCGGACATTTCCGATGACGAGCCTGTGGTAGTCGCAAAAGGCGGCAAGGGCGGCAAGGGCAATATGAATTTCGCAACGCCGACCAGACAGATACCGCGCTTTGCGAAACCCGGTTATCCCGGTGAGCAGTTCGACGTTACGCTTGAGCTGAAACTGCTTGCGGACGTGGGACTTGTGGGCTTCCCGAACGTGGGCAAGTCGAGCCTTATAAGCGTAGTCAGCGCCGCGAAGCCGGAGATAGCAAACTACCACTTCACCACCATAACGCCTGTTCTCGGAGTTGTGAAGTACGACGAAAAGTCCTTCGTAATGGCGGATATACCCGGTCTTATAGAAGGCGCGAGTGAGGGTGTCGGACTCGGACACGCTTTTCTGCGTCATGTCGAGCGCTGCCGTCTTATAGTACACGTTGTCGATGTTTCGGGCAGCGAGGGACGCGACCCGAAGGACGATTTCGAGAAGATAAACCGCGAGCTTGCGAATTTCTCCGCGGAACTTTCGGAGCGCCCGCAGATAGTTGCGGCGAACAAATCCGATATCGCAACAGAGGAACAGATCGAGGATTTCCGCAGCTTCATAGAGGAAAAGGGACTTCCTTTCTTTGTCATTTCGGCTGCATCGGCGCAGGGTACAAAGGAGCTTGTCGCTGCGATAGCGGGAGAGCTTGAAAAGCTCCCGCCGATAGTGCGTTATGAGGCAAAACCGCTCACACTCGAAGAGCTTGAAAAGCAGGCGGCAGAAAAACGCTCATTCACAATAAAGAAGGAGGACGCGCATTTCTACTCCGTCGATGCGGAATGGCTCGCGCCGATCCTTTCAACGGTCAACATGGACGACTATGAAAGTCTGCAATACTTCCAGCGCGTGCTGCGATACAGCGGCATAATCGATGCTCTGAAGGAAGCGGGCATTGAGGAAGAGGACACAGTGTCTATCTTCGACTTTGAATTCAGCTTTATAAACTGACGGTAATCTTAAAAAAAATCCGGATATGGGTCCAGCGTCACGCTGGCGCGATCCAGCCTCAATGCAGGAGGCATTGACTTCGGCACCCAAAGCACGCACGATGCGTGCATAACAGTGCCGAAAAGCGCAGGCTGGCGCCGTCCGCGTAGGACAAGCGCGTAAGCGCAGACAGCAGACAGCAGACGGAGATATCAGAAATGGAAACTATAACAAAAACAGAGGCAAAGCGTTTAAGTCCCGGACTTCTTGCTTTCTACGGCGACAGCGTTTACGAGCTGTATGTAAGGAGATATGTGGTATCCGGCGGGGACAGACCGTCGGCGGAGCTGCACAATACGTCAATTAAAATGGCGCGTGCGTCATTTCAGGCGGCTGCATTTGAGAAGCTGATACCGCTGCTCACCGAAGAGGAATCCGACATACTGCGCAGAGGAAGAAACGCCACGGGGCTGAATGCGCCGAAGTCGAGCAATTCCGCGGAATACCACAAGGCTACGGCTGTGGAAGCGCTGTTCGGATATCTGTCCCTCACCGGACAGAACGAGCGCATTGAGGAGCTTTTCGCGGAAATAACGAAAGGAACGATAGAATGAAAATATTCCGCAGGATAACTGCCGCGGCAGTCGTTGTTTTTATCGCGGTGCAGTTCGTTTTCGCCGTACCGGCGGGAGCGATAAACGTCACCGACTATATGTACAACAGGAAGTACACGCTGGTCACGGATATCCTGCGCAAGGACACGGAAACTCTTGATGCCGTAAAAGCACTCGGAAAAACAGTCGTTTTTATTTCCGTTTCGGACGGAAAGCATAAGGCAAAGGTGTTTTACGCAAAGTCGAAAGAGCTGAACAACGCGCTGTATTCCGCTTTTACAAAAGCAAGGGCATCCGGGATAGTTCCGAAGTGGTTCAAGACGGATATCGTCGTTTCCGAGGAAACGGTCACATACAGGCAGTTCTGTGCCGACAACAGGAATAAATACATAGGCTCCATGCGCAGCGGCATCGCATTCAGCTCCGATTACAGCGCCGCGCTTCTCGAAGCGCAGATAAACAGCGCTGGAATGGTTGACAGCGAGAATACCGGAAAGATAGATTTCGCAAAGGTGAACGCAGAGCTTTCCGCAATGGGCAGAAAGACGCTGAAAACGGTCCCGTCGAAGCTGCTCCTTTTCAGAACACAGGGTTATTTCGCAGAAAATACCGCGTACGCTATGAAGCTCGAAAACGGCACATTCGCCACCACCGGCAGACGGATACTCCCCGCCGACAGAGATACGGCGGAAATGCTGGCGCAGAAAAGCTCCGGTTATTTGAGCTCGATATGCGGCGAGGACGGGAAATTCGTTTACGGCTACTATCCTATTGACAACGAGCCGATAGAGGGGTATAATATGTTAAGGCACGCCGGCACGGTGTGGAACCTTATAATGCAGTATGAAATGTGCGGTGACGAGAGCCTTGTTCCCGTTATCGAACGCTCGCTCGCGTATCTCGGCAAGTCTGTGGTGTACAAGGACGAAAAGACCGCGTTCATAAACGACGGAACCGCGCTGAACATCGGCGGCAACGGACTTGCGCTGCTTGCGTACACAACGTATTCCGAAGTATTCTGCACAAACAGATACAATGCGCTGATACGGGCGCTTGCCTGCGGGATAATGTATATGCAGAAAAGCGACGGCAGTTTCACTCACACGCTGAACAAGTACACATACAAGACCGCCGAGGATTACATAGTCATTTATTATGACGGAGAAGCGGCATACGGACTTGCAAAAGCATACGGCGTTCTCGGAGATGAAAGGTTTCTGAAAAGTGCCAAAAAAGCCGCGGACTATTTCATTAAGAAGCATTATGAAAAAGAGCACAGCCATTGGATATCGTACACATTCAACGAACTCACGAAGTACGCGCCGGAGGAGAAGTATTTTGAATTCGGCCTGCGCAATGTGAATGAGGACGATTTCAGCAGCACGGTGCATAATACGCGTGCGGGGATAAATTCCGCGTCCGAGACAATGAACGCGGCGTTTGAGATGTACGACAGGCTTATCAGCAGCAGGAAGAAATGCGCGTATCTCGACGAATTCAACGCAAAGCAGCTGCTTCGGGCAGTGATAAGACGCACGGAATACGGACTGAATTATTTCATGTTCCCGGAGTACGCGATGTACTTCAAAGCACCGGAGACGATAGTGTACGGATTCGCGGTGCGCGAGGACAATTTCCGCACAAGGATAGATGATATCCAGCACTTCATGGACGGGTATTATATGTTCTGGAAAAACTACGATGTTATAGAGAGCTATAAAGAGACCTTGCTTTAAACAAACGACTCTTTGCTTTGGGCTTCTGCCTTCGGCTGATGGGACTCTGTCCCAAACCCTGCCGGAGCTTCGAGTCTGTCGGTCAGCCCCTCTGGCACTTCGTGCCACCTCCCCTAAAGGGGAGACACCCCGGACTCGACCAAGGTTTCACCTTGGATCCATGAACGCTTAAAACCAAGAGATCTTTGAGACGGGGTTCTGAGTCTGTCGGTCAGCCTCTCCGGCGCAAGCGCCACCTCCCCGCGTCCGGGAAGACACCCCGGACCCCGCCAACCCCCTTTGAAAAAGGGGGCTGGACACCCTACGGCACGATGCCGTAAGGAAGTTTCCAAAAGCGCGCACGATGCGCGCATAAAAGAAACTTCCGATAAACTCAATGCAGTATTTCGGAGCTCGGAACAATGTCGGGCGCAGCGAATAACGCAGTGTTTCGGTTCAGAAACGTATTTTTCTGCTCACCGCGGTGAAATACATAAGATAAAAAATGATTTTTGCAAAAAGAAAAACGGAGGATCACATTTATGTCAGGACATTCCAAATGGAGCACGATCAAGAGAAAAAAGGGCGAGAAGGACGGCGCAAGAGCAAAGGTATTCACCAAGATAAGCCGTGAGATCATCGTGGCTGTACGCGAAGGCGGCGGCGATCCGTCAAGCAACTCGAAGCTCGCACAGCTTGTACAGAAAGCAAAGTCGAACAACATTCCTAACGATAACATTGACCGCCTTATCAAGAAAGCAAGCGGCGACGGCGAAAAGACAAACTATGAGGAATGCGTATATGAGGGTTACGGCCCGAACGGCGTTGCGGTAATAGTTGAGTGTCTTACCGATAACAGAAACCGCACAGCGGGTGAAGTGCGCCATTATTTCGACAAGTTCGGCGGAAATCTCGGCACCTCCGGCTGCGTATCGTTTATGTTTACAACAAAGGGTATCGTAGTGCTTGACAACGAGGACGAGGATATAGATGAGGACAAGGCTATGGAGGATATCCTTGAAGCCGGCGGCGATGATTTCACATTCGAGGACGGCTGCGTTGAGATAACCACAGATCCGAATACCGTAACGGAAGTCGGCAAAGCGCTCGAAGACAAGGGCTACAAGGTACTTTCCGCCGAGCCCGCAAAAATTCCGTCAACATACACGACTCTCACCGACGAAGATCATATCAAGAAGATGGGACTTCTCCTCGATGCACTCGATGATAACGACGACGTCCAGAACGTTTGGCATAACTGGGAAGAAGCAGAGACTTGAGAGATTTGAGAGAGAATTGAGAGACTTTTGAGATTTTGGAGAGGGGGCTCTGCCCCCCAACCCCCCGCCAACCCCCTTTAAAAAAGGGTGCTGGACACCCTAAACTGATTCGCCGCACTAGTGAGTTTTAAGGGACAAGTTTTGCACAGGCGGCGACTCATTGACCGCTGCGCAGAAAACTACACAGCTTAGATTCTACTATTCCGCTCACATCAACGGGGAGACAGATTACAGAGTTTTGGTTCAAAAAAAGACTGCTGAAAACTATAATTTTCAACAGTCTTTTTCTTGTATTCAGATGAATAAAACTAACCGTGGTGGCGCACCCGCCGATAGAAGAGTGTCGCTACGCATTTCGCCGCGGGGCGTTCCCCGCCGCTACGCATTTCGCCGCGGGGCGTTCCCCGCCGCTGCGCATTTCGCCGCGGGGCGTTCCCCGCCGCCGATTACTTAACCATAGAAGCAACTTCTGCTGCGAAGTCGTCTTCTCTCTTCTGGATTCCCTCGCCCTTTTCAAGACGTGCGAACTCGATAACCTTGATGTTCTTGCCGGCATTTGCGATGTACTTCGCAACTGTGATAGAAGGATCCTTTACGAAAGGCTGGTCAAGGAGGCAGATCTCCTCAGCGAACTTTCTCATTCTGCCTTCAACGATCTTCTCAAGAACGTTCTCGGGCTTCGGCTTCTTGGACTCGGCATTTTCCTTCTTTACGAGCTCAAGCTGTACTTCCTTCTCAGCGTCGATAACGGAAGCAGGAACGTCGCCCTGTGCAACGAACTGAGGAGCGCTTGCTGTGATCTGGAGAAGCAGATCCTTGGCAACTGTCTTTACTGTATCGTCAGCGCCGTTGTCGGATTCGAGCTTGATGAGCGAACCGATGATAGAACCGCCGCCGTTGTGAACGTAAGCGTAAACGTCGCCTGTCATTCTTACGAAACGTCTGATCTGGATGTTCTCGCTGATAGAAGCAACTGCGTCTGTGAGAACGTCTGCGATCTTCTCGTTTGTGCCGCTTGCTGTGATCTCCTTGAGAGCCTCAACGTCGGCAACGTCATTGTCGATTATGGTCTGCGCAACTGTGTCGCAGAATGCCTTGAACTTGTCGGAATTTGCAGCGAAGTCTGTCTCGGAGTTGATCTCAACAACTACACCGATCTTCTTTGCTTCATCTATCTTGGCAACAACAAGACCCTCTGCCGCGATTCTTCCTGCCTTCTTTGCCTGCTTTGCAAGACCCTGCTCACGAAGATACTTTACAGCTTCCTCAACGTTGCCGTTTGTTGCTTCAAGAGCGCGCTTGCAGTCCATCATACCGCAGTTTGTGAGTTCCTTGAGCTGCTTTACGTCCTGTGCTGAAATAGCCATTTTAATTTCTCCTTTTTATTTTTGTTTTCCCCCCGACTGCTGCGGGGGGAAAACGCTGTTTTTCGTAGTTTGATTCTTATGCTGTTCTGCCGGTCATGAATTATTCAGCGTCAGCTGCTTCCGCCTCTTCGGCAGCGTCCTTGTCCTCTGTCTCGGCAGCTTCTGCGGAACCCTGCTTTGCAGCGAGGATAGCGTCAGCCATAGCGCCTGCGATGAGCTTAACGGCACGGATAGCGTCGTCGTTGCCGGGGATAACGTAGTCGATCTCGTCGGGGTCGCAGTTCGTATCAACGATAGCAACTACCGGGATACCGAGCTTTCTTGCTTCCGCAACAGCGATCTTCTCCTTGCGGGGGTCAACTACGAAGAGAGCGCCGGGGAGCTTCTTCATGTTCTTGATACCGCCGAGGAACTTTTCGAGCTTCTCGATCTCAAGGGACAGCTTGCTTACTTCCTTCTTGGGGAGCAGATCGAATGTGCCGTCTGTCTCCATTGTGTGGAGCTGCTCAAGTCTCTTGATACGGTTCTGTATCGTCTTGAAGTTGGTCATCATACCGCCGAGCCATCTTGCGTTTACGAAGTGTGCGCCTGCTCTCTCTGCCTCTTCCTTGATGGAATCCGCAGCCTGCTTCTTTGTGCCGACAAAGAGGATCTCTCCGCCGTTAGCGGCTGTCTCGAATACGAAGTTATATGCTTCGTCGAGCTTCTTGACCGTCTTCTGAAGGTCGATGATGTAAATTCCGTTTCTTTCTGTGAAAATGTACGGTGCCATTTTCGGGTTCCAGCGTCTTGTCTGATGTCCGAAGTGAACACCGGCTTCAAGAAGCTGCTTCATTGATACTACTGCCATTTTTGGCTTCCTCCTTAAAATTTGGTTGTTTTTCCTCTGTGCGTTCAACACGCCGAACCGTTCGTTGAACGGCACCGACGGCGCTTATAGCGCACATGCGGTCTGCACTCCGCGGTTTGCGGAATTGCTTTAATATTATAGCACAAAAAGCCTCTGTTTACAATATTTTTCTTTTCGGCTATTTTAACAAATTTTTCATAAATCCGCCGCCCCTTTTTGTGTGTACGGGAGCCTCACAGCTTACGAGTATGGTATCTTCCCCTATTATTTCGATATCGCTCCAGCATATCGAAAGATCGTCCTCTCTGCCGAGAAGTCCGAAAAGCCTTGCTTTTCCGAAAATGACTATCCGGCAGATCTTCGCGGTCGCGGTATCAAATTCGATATCGTCCGCGTACCCCATTTTTATCCCGCTTTTTATGTTTATTATTTCCTTGTTCCTGATATCGTCGAAAGTACAGAGCATAGTTCAGAACCTCCGTTTTTTTATGCACGATCACATTCTGCATTATTAATAATTATTCGTGAAATGTCCCGATAATTCGCGATCGTTCCGGCGTATATCCCTAATACCGTAAAAAGCACTGCCGATGCGGGAAAACAGCCGGAATTATAGTAAATAAATACCTAATTGGAAAGCAAAAATTGTTATTTTTTAAACATATTGCACCAACTTGCAAAAAAATGTTTAAAATTGCTTGAAATTGGCAAAATTATATGATATAATACTTTCGAAAAATAAACGGTGCGGAAGCCCGTGTTTCAATTAAGGAAAAAGGAAGGAAATAAAGATGGCTAAATCAGCTTACGAAAAGGTTTATGAAAGTCTTAAGAAGACTATTCAGAAGACTGACACCTCGAAGTTCACAGGTTCCTTTGCATTTCAGTTTAATGTAACGGGAGACGCTGCCGGAATTTTTTATGTAGAGTTCAAGGAAGGTTATACCAGACTTGCAGTAGAAAATTTCAGCTATGATGATCACACCGCTATATTTGAAGCCGATGCAGAGACATTTACAGCTCTTGTTGAAGGCAAGACAACAGCTAAGGCTGCTCTCAAGGCCGGCAAGCTCGCTGTTATTGACAACGATCCCGGCTGCGCCGATATCTTCAATGCAATAGCTCCCAAGAAGGCTGCTGCAAAGAAGGAAACTGCTGCAAAGAAGGAGACCGCTGCAAAGAAGGAGACCGCTGCTAAGAAGGCTCCCGCAAAGAAGGCTGCTCCTGCAAAGAAGGCTGCTCCCGCTAAGGCTGAGGCTCCCAAGGCAGAAGTAAAGGCTGAAGCTCCCAAGGCTGAGGTAAAGGCTGAAGCTCCTAAGGCAGAAGCTAAGAAGCCCGGCAGAAAGCCCGCTGCAAAGAAGTAATCCCAAAACGTATGAGCGTGTGCAAAACGCACACGCTCATTTTGTCTGCATTGATACAGTTGTCCGCCGACGGCGGGCATTTTTTGTTTTTTGAGAGACCGACGGATCATTTTTCGCGGTTGTTTTTCTGTGGAAGAGTTCCCGGAATCCGACCGCTGTGATTATTGCCGCGAAAACGGTTTTCAGAAGCTGTGCGTCAAGCATATCCGAAAGCAGAAGCCCTATCACCGCACCGACAGATCCGGCGGCAGCGGCGTATGGTATGATATGCCTGTCGGTAAGTCCCGACCTGTGATTTATCAGCATGGATACAAGTGCGGCGGGGATAAAAAACAGCAGATTTGCCGCTTTCGCATCCGCCGGCGGCATTCCCGTCCACGCGAGATATATCATCAGCACAAAGCCGCCTCCGAGTCCCATTGCCGCACACATCCCCGCAAGAAATCCCACTGCGGGAGCAACAAGTCCGTTCACCCGAAAAACATCCTCCCTCCGGAATAAATCAGCACTGCGCCGAATATCCTGCGCAGTATGTCGTTGTCGGTCCTGCGCAGGATAAGCGCACCGGCCGCTGCCCCCGCCAAACCCGACGGAAGCAGTGTTTTCACCGTTTCAAACGGCGCGTGTCCGGTGAATATGCACCCGAAAGCGGTTACCGTGCTGACGAAGAAAATAATTGCTACGGAGACGGCGTGACTCGTCCTTGCGTCGGAACCGCCGAGCTCCAGCAGAGGCACGGTCACGGAACCGCCTCCCGCACCGAATATCCCGTTAAGAATGCCGCCCGCGAGTCCCGCTGCCGCGGCGTAAGTCTTGGAAATGTTTTTCATCTGTTTCCTCCGGAAAGCATATCGGACCGTACGGTCCGGACGCTGCGTAAACTGCGATTTTCATAGTAAGAATTTCCTGTTTGTTTTTAACGATTATTTCGTGTTCACATATTGACAAAATGTGAATATTGTTTTATAATAGTAGTATGTGGCAGTATGACCGGAAGTATTTTGTACTGATTTTTGTCTGCTGCACGAAAATCGGTATCACCCGAAAGGAGAAGCTATATCTTGCAAGGCTTTGACCCTGTTACACGACAGTTTATCCTTAACGAGAATACACCGTTTATTATTACCGAATCGTATTCAAAAATACGTGCCAATGTGATAGCGTCGCTTGAATCCTGCGCCTACAAATCCGTCGTCATAACAAGTCAGAACCGCGGCGAGGGAAAGACCACCACCGCCGTGAATCTTGCGATAATGATAAGCCGTCTCGAAAAGCGTGTGCTGCTGATAGACGCGGATATGCGCGGCTCCGGCATACACGATATGCTGCGGCTGAAAAATCACTTCGGCTTAAGCACGATACTCACCGGCGACAGTGACGTTTACAGCGGTATCTGCGCGGAAGTGCGCAACAATTTCCACGTTATGCCAGCGGGTCCCGGAGTGCGCAGCCCTTCCGATATGCTGGGAAGCGCCGAGACCGAAAGGCTGGTGCGTCTGCTGTACGATTATTACGATTATATCGTGATAGACACGCCGCCCCTCTGCATCGCGAACGATTCGCTGCTGTTCGGCGGTTATACGGGCGGTACGGCTCTCGTCGTCCGCGAGAACAGGACGACACACGCCGATCTCAAAGCCGCACTTTCGACGATCTCGCTTTCAAAAGCGAAGTTCTTCGGCGTTATAAAAACATACTGCTCGCTCAAATACGACAGGAGCAGTGACTATAAAAGTTCGATCGAGGAAAATGCCGATCTTCCGGGAGATATAGAGGGAGAAACGGCGTATGATGAATAACAGATTATGCTCGGTAGTTTAGTCCTTATAGCGATCCCGCTTGTGCTGATGGCGACAGGCGCGTTATGCTCCGCCCGGGATTACAGGCTCGTATTCAGCATCATCACCGGTGCAGCAGTGTTTGCGGTATGCGGGATATGCGCGTTCGGAGGTCCTCTCGGCGCCGAGGAACAGGCGTATGCCGCGATAACCGCGTCGGCAGGATATATCCCGTTCGACGATCTCACCCTGATAGGAGCGCCGCCCGCTGTCACGCTCATCATAAAGATATGCGCGGCGTTTTCGCAGGAACCATACTTTTTCCCGCTCGTTATGGCAGTGATACAATCCCTGCTTGCGGCGGCGGCGGTTTTTTACAGATGTGAGACTCCCTACGCAGCAGGCGCGGTCATAGCTGCCTGCTTTATCCCGGCTTACTTTGCCGGTTCCGGCGCATTCACGGCGGCTCTCATCGGCGTGTTCGCGTCAAAATATATTGAAGAAAAACGCTTTTTCCGTTTTGCGGCAGTTATGATGTTCGCCGCCTGCTTTGACACTGCGGCGATAATCCCGGTATTTTTCTGTATCCTGCTGTTTTCGGAAAACGTATATATATCTGCGCTCAGGTCATTCGTATTCGCGGCTTGCGCAATACTTTTCACGGGTATCACCGACTCGGTCTGCAATATGCTCGGAGACGGCAGATACGCGGTATGTGGCATCTCTCCGGTATGCGCGGCGGCAGCCGTTCTTGCGGGAGGTATCGCCGCGGCTATGAAGCCCATGCTCGTAAACCGCAGCAAGCGGAATGATGTGCTCATTTCGGAAACCGTGTGCGGAGCGCTGTTCGCTGTGGCGGCGGTGTTCGACGGCAGACTTTTCGGGCTTGCGGTGATAATGCTGATGCAGTCGGTCATTCCTGTCGTGCCGGACGCTTTCGCTGTCGGTCAGAAATTCACGGTGCTGATGTTCCCGGAAAAGAAAAAGACCGCGTCAAGGAATTTCGTGATGATCTGCGCAGCCGTACTTGCCGTGATATGCGTATGCTTCGTTTTCTTCGGCGGCTTCGGAGCAGAACGTTACGATACTGCACTTAAGGCGGTGATCTCCGTATGATCAGATATATCGACAGAATAGCGGACGGTTCTCCGCAGGCGGCGGAGTTCATGCGCGAAAGGCTTGGCATATTCTTTTCAACGAGCCTTGCATCGCAGATATCCGTGTGCCTTATGTCGGGCATTGCCGCGGGGCTTTTCGCCGGCGGTACCGACGGATTTCTGAAATATGCGTCACTTGCCGTGATGATAATAGTCTGGGCTTTTTCATCGGTGCTTGCGGGATTTTGCAGACAATGGTTCTTTATCCTGTTTGCCGGACTTTATCTGATATTCCCTTATGTGCTGATACTTCTGCCGGAGACGGCAGAAGCTGCACAGGCTACCGAGATACAGCAGATGCTTTCCGACTTCTGCACGGGTGTGCTCATTCGTCCGATACGGCTCATTGCCGGAGACAGCGGAGCACATACGATCTCATTCGCGGTATTTGCCGCTTTTACGATCCTGTTCTTTGTGGGAACACGGCTCCGCAAAAGCGCAAAACGCTCGGATTTCTATTGCAGAACAAGACTCGGACAATTAGAATAATAATTTATATGATCCGCCGTCTGAAGGACGGCACCACAACTGTTGACCGTACACCGGCAGCAGCTGATTTGTGAAAGGACGGCCTTTGAATGAAAATCAAAAAGATCGTTTCAAAAATAGGCACTGCGGCTGCGGCGCTGTCTTTATCGGCGCTGATGCTCGTATCTTCCGCGGGNGCTCTTCCGGACAGAAATGACCGTGTATCCGAGGCGGCTGCGCTTTACATAGGCAGTGCGAGCAGTCTCGTACCCATGGGAGAGAACACCATACTCACCCCGGAGATGATAGATGCGCTCAACAAGCAGTTCGACAAGCTCGCCACCAAGGATTACTCAATACTTGACCATACGTTCCCGGCGATAATAATGTCGATCTCAAATCCGATCTATGCCGTTCCGAACGTGAAATATACCGCTGCGCTTACGAAGGAATTCCTCAATGCGAATATCGGAAACACTATAAATCTCGGTCTTGACGGAAGTGTATCGGGAAGCGGCGGATGCCTCTGCCTGAAAAATGTGGACGTGGGATACAACGACACACTGTATTACAGCATATCGTCATCTTCTGCGCAGGAGCTTCTGGAAAGCACAGGCGTGGAAACGAGCGATAAGCTCCTCGTTTACAGTCTCTATAACGATGAGATGGTATATACCGATGTAAAGAGCAGACCGGACGCAAACCTCACATTTGCGATGTCATCTGCGGACCATACATCAACGGGGCTTTATGTCACGGCTTACAACAGCAAGTCATACGAATATTACAGCAAGAAGGAGCTTCTCCCGCTTATAAAGGCACAGATGATAGCCGATCTCGGCTTTTCGGAATCCGACCTTGAAAACAAGACTGTCAAGGATTATATCGACTTTGCCGCCGAGGAGATCAGAAAGCTGATATTTGACGACAGCGGAAACGCCCGCTACGCTTCCGTTGACTATGTAGATAAGGCAGTTCAGGATTACTATCTCGGCAAGGTCACCGTGGGCGGGCAGACCGTATTCACCCCCGCAGCTATAGCTCACCAGAAAGAGCTCACGGAAGCGATAATGAATACCGACACATCAAAAAAGATAATCGAGGATTCGATATACAGCGCTTTCGGCATCGGCATTTCCGAACGTGAGGCTGCCGAGCTCAAGAACGCTCTCTGGGAAGACCTTGTGGAACAGACCGTCAAGGAGATGAACGACTATGAGAACGGTTCAAGCGCACGGGTCGGCAATATCAATTACTTCCTGAGCCGTATTACAGACCAGCAATACAAGGAGCTGGCAGCGGAGATAGATGAGGTGAAGCAGCGCTTCAAGGGCTCTTCCTCCGTGGTACCGTCGCTTGCAGATATACTCACCAGCATTAACGAATACAAGGACAGGCTGTCCGACGGAGTAGATACCGTAACGATAAAGCAGGTGCTTGAATATATCAACAAGACAGACGCATTCCTGAACGGCACGAAAAAGACACTTGACGAAGTGCTTGATGAATGGAGCACTACCCTGCGGCTGTATGCAGAGCAGACCGGTCAGAGCATTTACGATGCCGCGAATGAATTCACACAGAAGTATGCGGATCAGGCAAAGCGTGACGCTCTGACAGCTTCACAGCAGTACACGGATCAGGCAACTACTGATGCACTCACAGCATCGCAGCAGTACGCCGATCAGGCAAGATCGGACGCGCTCACGGCTTCGCAGAAATATACCGACAGTCAGCTTCTTATCTCGAATTATGAGCTACAGCGTCAGCTTGAGGCCCTTAAAGAGCAGATAGAAGATATCGGGTATGATCTGGAAGATCTGCGCCGCGAAAACGAATATTACAGAAATAATTACTACAATACAAGCGACTGGATAATCCGCTCCTACGGCAGCATCGATAATTTCATCAATGCTGTCGCAAACGAAGTCGTTAACCGTCTGAACGCAAACGGAAGAACCGGTGAATCGGCGTATGATATAGCGGTGCGGAACGGCTTCCGCGGTACGGAACGTGAATGGCTCAATTCACTTGTCGGTGCCTCCGCGTATGATATCGCAGTTCAGAACGGCTACCGCGGTTCGCAGGGCGAATGGCTCGATTCTCTCCGCGGCGAGGACGGACAGGACGGAATGGACGGCGAGGACGGACGCGACGGCGCAGACGGACGTGTGATCTACATTTACGGGGATCAGATGCAGAGTGCTTCTCCCGATTACATTTTCGAGGACAGCGAGGAGCCCGATCCCGATACCGCGTTCTCCGGTCAGGTATACGCAGACGACGCGGAGCTGAACGAACCGGACAACAGAGGAAACTACAGCACGGTAAACAAGACACAGACAAACGTCCCTGTTGCCGGCAACACCTCCGCACCTCCGGAGAATAAGATAGCCAACCCGAAAACCGGTGCCGCTGCGGGTATCCTGATACCCATAGCCGCTATCGGCTCGCTGCTTCTGATAAGAAAAGGCAAACGCCCCCGCGGAAGAAGATAATAACAACGAAAAATGTGGTGCCTGCTTCGCAGGTACCACATTTCTGTTTTAATACTAAATTCAGTCCTATCTATCCCCCGCCTACGGCGTGGGAGAAAACAAATTAAACATGTCAATAGGGAACCTCTAAAAACCCTATTTGAGAGAAAATGAGCTATGCGCGCCGTCTACTGCGTCAAGTCTCCTCACCGGGCGCCAGCCCGCTTTCGGCGCCGTTTTTAGAGGTACCCAATAAATAGAAATAAAATCAGTATAGTATGAGCAAAACTTTTACTTACGTCACGATTCGGATAATCGCCGTAAGGCGATACCACAATTGTGCATTGTGAATTGTGAATTGTCATTGCTTGTCTTTCAGCATATATTCAAGGGAATCTGTCAGCGCTAAAACAGATGCGTTTATGATATCCCTCGATGCTCCCACAGTCGTCCATGTTTTCTCACCGTCAGTGCTTTCAATAAGAACACGGGTTATGGCGGCAGTACTGTCATTTGACGCTATGACACGCACCTTGAAGTCTATCAGGTGCATCTTCTTGAGTTCCGGATAAAATACCTCCAGCGCCTTTCGCAGTGCCTTATCAAGCGCGTTTACCGGTCCCTCGCCCTCGTCGGCGGTTATCTCCGAACGGTCACCCACGCGGACTTTCACGAGCGCATTGGCTTTCTCTGTATAGATATTCCCGTCGATGTCGTCCATTGACGAGATTATCCGGTAATGGTCTATCTCGAAATGCGGCTTGAATTTACCAAGCTCTTTCAGCACCATAAGCTCGAAACTCGCCGCAGCCGCTTCAAACTGAAATCCCTGGCGTTCAAGTTCCTTGAGCCTGTCCGTGACAGCCTTCGTTTCCTCGCTTGATTTGGTGAGAGTGCTGTCTATCTGCTGCAGACGCGGCAGCACCGACGAGCGGCCGGATACCTCACTGACAAGGAAGCTCCGCCTGTTTCCGACAGCAGCCGGATCAATGTGTTCATACGTTTCAGGGTCTTTGGCTACGCCGTCAACGTGCATACCGCCCTTGTGCGCAAAAGCCGCCTTACCGACATAGGGCATACTCGCCGGAACTCTCGAATTGGTGACCTCACTGATGAACAGAGCTGTCCGTGAAAGAGAAGCGAGCTGCTTATCGGTGATTATGTCATATCCGAGCTTCAGCTGCAGATCGGGTATGACGGTTGAGAGCGCCGCATTTCCGCAGCGTTCACCGAGACCGATGAGAGTACCCTGTATATGACAGGCTCCGTTCTTTACCGCCGCAAGCGTGTTTGCGACAGCACAGCCCGTATCATTGTGGCAGTGTATGCCCGTATGCACTCTGAGCGCCTTTCTTGCTTCCTTGACTATCTTCGATATCTCGCCCGGGAAACAGCCGCCGTTCGTGTCGCATAGCACCACAGCGGCAGCACCTGCTCTTTCGGCGGTCTTTATCACCTCGACAGCGTAATCCGGGTCTGATTTGTAGCCGTCGAAGAAATGCTCCGCATCGAAAAACACCTTTCTGCCGTTTGAGCATAGATATGCTATAGATTCCCGTATCATTTTGAGATTTTCTTCGAGCGTTGTCCCGAGTATGCAGTCAACGTGCAGATCCCACGCCTTGCCGAAAATTGCGACATATTCCGTTCCTGCCGCCAGCAGCGCCCGCAGACCCTCGTCCTCACCGGGGAGCGTGTCCTTCCGCACAGTTGAGCCGAACGAAACGAGCTTTGCGTGCGTGAACCGGCACCTTGCCGCGCGTTCGAAGAAATCCGCGTCCTTCGGGTTTGAGAACGGATTTCCGGCTTCTATATAATCCACGCCGAACTTGTCGAGCGCGTCGGCTATACGCAGCTTGTCGGATATCGAGAAGCTCACGCCTTCTCCCTGTGCGCCGTCACGAAGCGTGGAATCAAGTATTTCTATCTTTTTCATAACATTCATCTCCCGGCATAGTTAAGGAAAACATATATTGAAGATCATTTTGTTAGTCCGCTGTAAGAACCGATCACAGAGCTGTTACAGCTGCTGCGGACACATCAGTGATAGCAGCATATATCGGAAATTTTGTCAATCACAATATGGATTTGATTATGGAACGCAGCTGTTTTTCGCTGAGTCCGCCCGTCTGATTGTAAACAACGTTGCCATACCTGTCCATTGCAATCGTTATCGGGATATAGCCCGTACCGTAGGTGCCGTATGCGCTGTCGTCCCAGTCGTAGAATACCGGGAAAGTATATCCGCCGTCCTTGATGAACTTCTTCACGGAATCGAATTTGCTCTTGCTTTCAGAGTCGATCATCATGAACTGCACCTGACTGCCGTATTCCTTGTACATCTTCTCAAAAGCCGGAAGCTCCTTCCGGCACGGAGGACACCATGTCGCCCAGATATTGATGATCACCGGCTTTCCGGTGTATTCCGAGAAGTGGTGCAGATGACTGCTTTCATCGTAAACGGTAAAGCCTTCGCCGCTGCTTCCGGAGTTTCCGAATATGTTTACCGCCGCTATTATTATCACTGCAGCGGCAGCTATCGCCGCAAATACTATTCCTGCTCTCATGACCGATACCTCCTTAATACGTAAATTTTCCTTTGCATATATTATAGTCTTTCCGGGATATAAAAGTCAAGATGTTTTGTAAATTTAATGATCAGCGGATAAAAAGAAAGTCCCTCCGGCTTTTTCTGCCGGAGAGACCTATAAAAATGGAGTGGAACAGAAGTGTATCTGAACTATGAAGAGATACAGTACTGACGCAAGACGCTTTTCAGCGCGTTCGCACTTGCGTTGTGTATCTTTGCGACACGGAAGCTCTGCTTCTCGGCGCGTCTGTCAACAGTGTGCGCCATTTTGTGTGAACAGGTATTCGTGAAAAGCACCACAAGATCGGGATTTCCGAGTTTATTCTCAAAATCCGCCGGCATCTGTGTGAAAACCTTTGCTTTGCACTTGTAT
The DNA here is from genome assembly GCA_902780695.1 of uncultured Ruminococcus sp. GTDB lineage: Bacteria > Bacillota > Clostridia > Oscillospirales > Ruminococcaceae > Ruminiclostridium_E. Next base: position 28,877 of record CACZGM010000077.1, read on the forward strand.
TCACCGCAGATCTCCTTGTACTTTGTCGCCATGCGGTCATTCCCGCCTACAACTACTACACTCATGATCTCAGTTTACGAGCGCCTTGCCAAGCTCACGAAGCGCGGCAAGCTCTGTCTCGTTCGGTTCGAGATTTGCCGTGAATCCCGCGTCATTGACAAGAACTGCGCCCGCGGCTCTCACACGGTCTTCCCATGTTCTCATGAACTGTCCGTCGCCCCAGTCATACGAGCCGAACAGAACTATCTTCTTACCGCTTATCTTATCCTCGATACCTGCGAAGAACGGCTCGAATTCCGACTCCTCAAGCACCTCGTCGCCCATTGCGGGACTGCCGAGACCAAGCGCGTCATAATCCGCGATATTACCGTTGAAATCGGAAACGCTGATAGCTTCAACTCCGGCACCCTCCGCGACTGCCTTTGCCATTGCCTCGGTGTTGCCGGTACCGCTCCAGTAAATTACTGCTGCTGCCATAAAAATGTCCTCCTATGAAATTCTGAGGGCAGTATAAATATCAAGACCCTCGCTTAATTTATCGCACAGAAATCTTCTGCACTTTTCGTAATTTTCAAATGTGCGTCTGGCGCACTCTTCCGAACCGTATACCTTCCAGCACCCGCACATCTTGTAGTTTCCGCCGTTGTTTTCGATGAACCCCTTAACGTCCTCGGCGGGATAGTCAAGAAACAGTCCGATCTCATGAGGGAACCCGCACTTCTCCATTCTCTGCGAAAGCCGGTCAAGCATTGCGTCCAGTCCGCTTTCCAGATCATATCCCTCGTTCCGGAGCATATCTGCCGTCTGCTTTTCATGCAGCCGTTCGTACAGCTTTTTACCGTTATATACGAGCAGGACACATCGTGTATCGCAGATATGCATTATACGGATTTTCAGTCCCTTTTCCGAAGCCCGGCGGTTGAAGATACGCAGATGAGCGCCGAGATCAAATTCAAGACGCGAGAACGAAACCAGACTCGCGCATTTTATCCCGAGCAGCGTCGGTGCGGTATGATATGCCAGCTTTCTGCCGAAGCTGTGATATTCTTCCCTTGACATTTTGTCCTGCCTTTCAGACGGTTCTTGGTAAGCAACTGCTAACTGCTATTCAGTAAGCCGCTGCTAACCATAAAATATATTATCATATTTTTTTGCTCTTGTCAATAGCTACGATAAAATTTTTTTCAAACATACAGCGGATCCGCGCAGGATAAGTCTGTCAGGATAGTAAAGAAGTCCCTTTTATTGCTGCAAAGGCGGTGCCGCACACCCTTTGTGCAGCACCGCCCTGATACATTCATTATAGGGTACCTCTAAAAACCGCTTTGAAAAGAGAAAATGAGATAGGCGTGTCGGATACAAGGAAAGGCTCCGAAAGCGGGCTGGCGCCCGGTGAGGAGACTTGACGCAGTAGACGGCGCGCATAGCTCATTTTCTCTCAAATAGGGTTTTTAGAGGTTCCCTATAGGTTTATCGTGAGCGTACATCTATACGGGATCACTCGCTCTTTCCAAGCGCTCTCTGTCCGATATCCCTGCGGAAATGAGCGTTCTCAAAGGAGATCCTGCCGACTGCCGCATACGCTTTATCGAGAGCCTCCTGCAAAGAGGGTGCAGCTGCGGTAACACCGAGAACACGTCCGCCCGCAGTGAGGAATGTATCACCGTCGAGTTTCGTTCCGGCATGGTAAACGTAAGCACTTCCGTCCGCAAGCTGTCCGTTCGCGTCAAATCCGCTTATCGGGAGACCCGTCGGGTACTTCTCGGGATAGCCGCCGCTCGCCATGACAACACACGCACAGCTTTCGTCATACCACTCTATATCGAGAGCGTCAAGGCGCTCTTCATAAATAGCCTCGATTATATCCGCAAGATCGGTTTTCAGCAGCGGAAGAACCACCTGCGCTTCCGGGTCACCGAAACGGCAGTTGTATTCCACTACCCTTGCACCGTCGGGCGTGAGCATAAGTCCGAAGTACAGACACCCCTTGAACGGACGGCCCTCGGACTGCATAGCCTTTATCGTGGGCAGGAATATCTTCTCCATGCACTCGTCGGCTTTTTCCTTTGTGTAAAGCGGGTTGGGAGCTATCGTTCCCATTCCTCCGGTATTGAGTCCCTTGTCTCCGTCATAAGCGCGCTTGTGATCCATAGAGGAAACCATGGGCTTTACGGTCTTGCCGTCCGTGAACGCAAGAACAGTGACCTCCGGTCCCGTCATAAACTCCTCAATTACGATCTCGCTGCCGCTTTTGCCGAACTTGCCGCCTATCAGCATGGAATTTACGGCATCGACAGCTTCCTGCTCGTTCTGCGCGATAATAACGCCCTTGCCGAGCGCAAGTCCGTCACACTTTATGACTGCGGGATATTTTCCCTGCTCCTTTATATACGCTATAGCCTTGTCCGCGTCGGTGAAAGTCTCATACGCCGCGGTGGGTATGCCGTATTTCTTCATAAGTCCCTTTGAGAACACTTTGCTGCCCTCAAGTATCGCCGCATTTGCACGCGGTCCGAATGTTCTGAACCCCTTTTCGTTCAGCTTATCGACCATTCCCATAACGAGCGGGTCGTCGGGAGTCACAAAAACATAATCGGGCTTTATTTTTTCCGCAAGAGCGACCATTCCGTCGATATCGGTCGCCTTTACCGGGAAACACTCCGCGAGCTTCGAGATGCCGCCGTTTCCGGGAGCGCAGTATATCTTACCTACCTTTTCCGAGCGGGAGAGTGCCTTGATGACTGCGTGCTCGCGTCCGCCGCCGCCTACAACAAGAATATCCATAATATGTCCTTTCGTTTGTCCGGATTTGGCAGCTGCGGGAGTATGCCATTATGCAGTTCCCGGAAATACCGTTCCGCGGTACCGCCGCCATTAAATTATTAATGTCTGCTCATCAACCGCGAACAGGCTTCATAGCGCAGCCTGAAGCCTGTTTGACCGCAGGTCGGATTGAGCTTGACATCAAGAAATGTGTCCGCCTTGAAAATACGCTGAAAGTGTATTTTTAAGGCTTTCCGAAGTCCGCATTGCGGATTTCGGAACAACAACTCTTCGGAAGCAAAATCAAGAAAAAATCTTATTTTTACGGAAGCCCGGTGTCTGTATCTGTATGAGAGATGTTATTCTCTCTTATTTTCGCAATAAAATCCTTATTGATCATTTTTATCTCTGCCTGACGTATCGTAGAAATAGCTGACAGAATAGCTGGGTTTCGACACGAGGACAGAAAGCACCTTCTCTCGGAAAGCATTCGCTCTTTTTCCCGTGTTTTCCATTGTGAACACAATGCGCTTCACGCCGTGCTCACGCGCTCTTTGCAAAGACTCCGCTATCGCAAGCATTATCACTCCCCCGCCCTGCAAAGCCGCCGAGGACGAGAGCGTCTTGTATATCGCGCTAATGCTGTCCGGCATATACGCGAAAACATAAGCCGCGAGCCGTCCGTTCAGCGTACACATAACGCTTATCTCCTGCGTTACCTCCGCACCGGGAAGTATCAGGTGCTGATGATTCTGTTCGCATTTATATTCGCTGTAGGGAGCTCTGCGGAACTGCCATAAAAGATCTTCCGGCGCATCGGACAGCGTTACCGTTTTATATCCCTGGCGGCGCAGAGTATCGCAGAGCCGGTTTCCCGACTTCGCCATAAATTCGTCCCAGCGCTCCCACATATCCTCGGCGTCACAGCGGTAGAGATTTCTTCCGACGCGCCGGGAAAATCCGAGTTTCTTAAAAACGTGTTCCATGACCGGAGCAAACTTGTGAGCCGATGACATTCCCGTCGCGATGTTCATATCCGATGTCTCGATCACATACCGGATCATCGCCTGCATGACTCCCTGTCCCCGGAAATCAGGTTTTGTGAAGAAATGTCTTATCCCCTCGCTGCCGCGTTCGTACACAGTAAACAAATACCCGGCGGGAACTCCGTCGAGGTACGCGAAAATTATCCTGCCGTCTGCCGAGGCTTCCTCCGCGCACTTGTCGGTGTATGCCGTTGTATATTCCGCGAAAAGCAAACGGTAAAGTTCTTCATTGCCTTTTTCAATTCCGATCATTTTCTAACCCTTAATCGTCGAAACCGACGTTATTTTCAAAATACCCGTATCGGCCGCTGCGCGGTCTCCGATACCCACAATCTTTGTTTTGAGTTCTTCATTAGTCTGAAGCTCGGCTATGAGCTTCTTTGCAATTTCCTTGACATTATAAATACACCTCACTTTTGTTTATACGCGGATCACGGTTTACGGGCAGTTGTCCGGCGTGATTTCCGTTTCTTTTTTCCCCGCACCTTCACGCTTCTTCGGCGGACAGCGCTTTATGTATTCCTCGAACGCAGGCCGGACTGCGGCGGTCAGCCGTTCTTCCCAGCCGTTCTCGAAGAAGAAGCAGTTATCCTCGTCCGGTGCGTAGTAGTTGTTGCTGTGCGCAATAGCACCGTTGCGGCAGCCGCCCGTGCAGCGGTCAATGAACTTGCAGTCACGGCATTTTCCGCTCTTGTCACGGACCTCCGCGACAGTTGTCCTGCACAGTTTATCGAAATCCGAATCGGGTGAGATTATCTCGTAAAGCGGTGTACTTAACAGATTGGGGAAGTTTGACGCGTATTCGCAGTCGCACATTCCCATACACGGAGCGACCATTCCGTCCGCGCCTATGTAGAAGTTCTCTTTGAGCACGCCGCAGGAGGGAGAGGTCTTCTCCTGCTCCGAATCACATTCGCGTCTGTAGAAAATATGCCATTCCTCATCTCCGGGGCTGTATATGAATGCACCGGAAAGCATAATGGAGATCGGCGCGTTGTCCTCGAAATACTGCGGGATATACTTTTCAAAAATTTCGAGCTCCTCCTGCTTTGTGAGATGCAGAGCCTCGACCTCGGGCTCCGCCCATTCTCCCAGCTCCATCATCGAGCCCGCCTTTATGCTCGACACTCCGAGCTCCGCAAGCATATTTACCGTTTCACGCAGTTTATCGGCATTATTCCTATGCACACATATCGACACCGAAACAGGAAGGCCGTGCGCTTTGACGAGCTTTATCGCGTTTATCGTCCTTTCCTCCGCACCGGGTACTCCGCGGAGAAAATCGTGGGTCCCCACACCGTCGTGGCTGAACTGGAAAGCCGGGCGCTGACCGCGCTTTTCAAGCTCGTCGAGCAGTTTCTCGTCCACGAGCCAGCCGTTCGTGTATAATGTGCTGATCTTTATCCCGCGATCGGACAGCGCCGAAACGATATCGAGGAAGTCATCGCGTATCAGCGGTTCTCCGCCGGTTATGCCGACATCGAATATACCGCATTCGGCAATGCTGTCCGCGATCTTTATGATCTGTTCATGCGTGGGAGCGCCGTGCTTGGCGTGCGGTGCGGACATAAAGCAGTGACGGCATTTGAGATTGCACGCACCGGTTATCGACCAGTGTACGGAGTGCTTGTACGCGGCGGGGTAGCTTTTGTATTCCTGTACGGGGGAGAGAAATTCGAGGAACTTTGCTTCTCTGATCACTCCCTCCTTAACAGCATCATCCAGAGCCTTGCGCTGTTTCTCTGTAAGGCTTTCGGGATCAATGTCATGTGCTCCGTCACACTTCATGAGCAAAAGATAACGTTCCTTGTCTATGAAGAATACTTTTCCGGCTTCGGAATCATACAGTCCTCCGAGTCTGTTCTTCCATCCGCGAAGGCGGAAGCGGTTTTCAAGAATGTAAGTCATGGCGGTTCTCCTATTGGGGTAGTTTTTTCAGTACGTTCCACGGTAGAACATGGCGCTCCGTCTCTGACAGGAGAGCGTGAAGCGATATGTCATTTATATGCCGGTAAATAGTGTCATTGCCTAAGCAACGAAAAACTATAAGTCATATTATTATAACATTTTTCCGGAAAATTGCAATATTTTTTGGCAAAATGTTAAAAATTTTGTTTTATTCACCGCAAAACTTGATAATTATGTACAAATATGTTATAATGGTCACGTTGACGAAAACGTCAACTATAGGACGCCTCTATAAACCGGACTGGCAGCGCCGTGTCCGATGTATGAAAGGAAGTAATGACTATGTCATTGACAAAAAAACAGTTCGACCTTGTAAAGAAGCTCGGCAAGAAGCCCACCGAAGACTCTTCCGAACTTACCCCGGATGAGCTTGAAGGTGCTGCAGGCGGAGAGATACAGTTCGTTCCGGACGATTATGAGGGTGTTTCCGATCTTTTCAAGATAGAGAGATATGTCAGCGGATACTGCCCGTACTGCTACTGCGACCATGAGATAATCCAGACGAAATATACCATGGATTCGACCGACGGAATAAGATCAATGTACTTCTGCAGTGCCGCACAGCAGTATTTCTTCTCGATAGGCGATTATTACTGCAGCGCTGACGGCGAACCGCTCAGCCTTACATACAGGGAACCTCTAAAAACCCTATTTGAGAGAAAATGAGCTATGCGCGCCGTCTACTGCGTCAAGTCTCCTCACCGGGCGTCAGCCCGCTTTCGGAGCCTTTCCTTGTATCCGACACGCCTATCTCATTTTCTCTTTTCAAAGCGGTTTTTAGAGGTACCCTACAGATAAACCATACATCAGCAACGGTGCAGGTACGTTTTGTACGGCCTGCACCTGTTTTATTTGCAGTATTTCTCCACATCATCACTTGTCACTGCTGTGCCGACGTCCCAGTTCAGCCGGTACGCGAGCATATCCGGCAGCTGCACTTTCCTTTCGCTGCCGTTTTCATCGGCAAGTATAAGCGTCACCATAGGCTCCTCACCGGGCATGAAGCCCTCACAGCCGTTGTCGGGTTCGATAAGATCGGTTATTCGGTAATCCATAATTTACCTCCGTTTCAGTCATGGCGTTCATCGGCATTTGAATACATCTCGCAGAACCGTCCGGAGAATGCCGGCGGCTCACCGCCCGCATACAGGTGAGATATATCCCCGAAACCGCTCATTCGGAACGATGCTATCCCCTCGCGGCGTTCTTCCGTGCATAGCGCGGTCACCGATGTCGGCAGCGCTATCGCGCCGTGCCACAGAGCCATGGGAGATATGCCGATAAGATGCCCGACCAGAACGCAGGAAACTCCGAAGTGACAGAAGAAAACGAGCGTGTCCGTGTTCGGCTTTTCCGCGAGATAATAATTCCCGTGGCGGGTATATCCGTGCTCCGCAAGCACTGCATCGAGCGAGCCGGTGACATTGTTCACTGCGTCAGCCATATTCTCGGCTTTCATCATCGGCACGTTCACCCATTCGTCCTTGTCGTAGAACTCACTGACGTTAGTCCACATTGCGGGGAGCTGATCCCACGCAAGACGCTTTTTCGCCGTTTCCGCGTCTTTTACCTGTACTGTGTCGAATTCCCGCAGCCAGTCACAGGTGATCGCGCTCCGTCCGGCACGTTCCAGCGTATATGAGGCTGTCTTTTTCGCACGGCCGAGCGGTGAGCAGTAATACTCCTTCACATCGAGCGGAGCTATCCTGTCCGCAAGCAGCTTTGCCTCACGCTCACCCTTTTCGGTAAGCGTATCGTTTTCATAATCCGGATCCCCGTGTCTTATTATCAGCAGTTTCATTCTGTTCTCCTTATTTTTCAAATCCCTGTAACGGCAGTGTATTTGTTTTATTAATGTCTGCTCATCAACCGTGAACAGGCTTCATAGCGCAGCTTGAAGCCTGTTTGCGGTTGCAAAAGTGCAAGGAAAATCCAAAAATAATCAAATTTTTCTTGCACTTTTGTCCGACCGTAGGTCGGAATGAGCTTGACATCAAGAAATGTGTCC
>CACZGM010000078.1 GCA_902780695.1 uncultured Ruminococcus sp.
CTCGCCGTCAAGCTGCTTTTCCGAATCGGATTCCTTTGTGCAGCCGAACCGTTTCATCGACCCGATCATGCTTTTTTCCGCTTTAACGGCGATACCTCCGGTATCGGGCAGAAAACCTGCAAAAAGTCCGGACTTTCTCCATCCGACGGATACGATCATGTGCCGCTCCGGATTGGAGAATAGTACGCACTCACCGCCCCGTGCCATGCGCAGACCTTTCCTCTCGTTTTCGTCCATTATGTGAAATCCGTCCGGACACGACATTTCAAGTTCATCGTTCAGTTTCATTCGTTTTCTTCCAGCTTTTTAAGCAGCTCCGAGCGCAGATACTCATATCTTTCGCGCTTTTCAGCCTTGGCAAAGTGTACTTCGCGGAACTGCTCCGGGTTGCCCTCGTAGCAGAGCTTCTCGTCACCGAACTGCTCGCTCGTAAGGTCAAACACGCAGTCGCCAATCACGTTGTAGCAGTGATAATTCCCGCCCTCGCGGAGAATGCCGTAGACCTTGCCGCCGAAAATATCCTGTGCAAGAAACGCGGTTATTGAGCACTGCCCGAGCGTGCGGTTGTCCTCGCTCCACCTGCCGCGCATACGGGGAGCGCAGGTGTCGGCGCACCAGATGCCGGACAGCAGATCATACAGAACACGCGGGTCCCGGACTGCGAAGAATTTTTCATCGGCCGGACTGACATCTGCGGTCTGCCAGCCGTAGAATCTATATCCCATAGCTTATGCCGAGACCTTGCGCACAATGGAGATCGGTGTCTGCTGCGAGCACTGATCATGCGGGTTATCGCGGAACACCTGCTCACCGAACGCGGTGGGGAGGTCGGGACGGCTCTTGCCGAGAACGGTAGCCGCGATATCGTTCGCATCTATGATTATGACATCGCAGCCGCAGTGTTTTGCAAGAGCGGCAGCGGCTTCATCGGGCTTGTCCGGAGCCATTTTCGCATAGTGGTTGTACGGCGGGAGCGTGTAGTCGCAGGGGCCGTCTATCGCGCGGGCTTTCATACCGCAGATATTATAGAAAACGCCCTTCTTGCCGAATATCTTGCCTATTGCGGCGCAGAACGCGGCCCACAGCACTTTCGGACGGCCTACCTCGCGTATGCAGAGCTCCATAGTCTGCGGCATTCCGAGACCGATGCCGTAGTTTGTCTTTACGACAAACTTGGTGTGATCGCGATTATCTTTTCCGAGATTATGACGGTATCTCCCTTTTCGAGATACGGGCAGACGTACTTGTCGAGCACGTCGGTCATAACGTCTTCTTTCATTATAACGTGTGTTCTTATGGGATAACGTGCGTATGTGCCGAAATCGGTATCAATCGTAAGGTTTTTGCCCTCGTTCGGTTCAAACGGCATTTCCATTGGATTATCATTCCTTTTCTTTGTTATTCGTGAATACCGTATATTATACCACATTGCGGCGGATTAGTCAACCTTTTGTTGAAAATCCGCGCATTTTTTGTTTGATATTTTACACAGTCGAGCGTTAAAGCATTCACAAACTCCCGCTGTTCCGCTCTGCACTGTGCATTATTGCTACGAAGCGTTTTGAGAATACTGATTTTTTGTACAATAAGCCTATGTTAAAAGTTAAAAAAAAGTGGTATAATAAATAAAAGGCGTGGTGCCGATAACAGGATGCTGCACAGGGGCTGCCGAAGACGTGCAAGACGCGTGTGTAAAATTAAACTTCGGGGGTTCCGGCTGTTTCTGACCGCACGTTCCTGTCACTGCATCATGCGCGGGAAAAGTCAGAATTCGTACCGTATTGTAAGCGCAAAAGGAGGGGTTTAAGTTGAATACGGCAGATTTTTCGGTGAATGAGTATGTGTTTTATAAGGGTGTAGGCGTCTGCCGCATTGAAGCCGTCGAAAACAAGACCTTCGACGGCGAAAAATACGAAGACTACCTCAAACTCGTGCCGTTCGGCTCGCACGGCACTTCGTCCTACTTTGTACCTATGGGCGCGGCAAACGCAAGGATCCGCAAACCTATGACGGAGGACGAGATAAATGCCGCGATCGACAGGTCGGCCGACGGTGAGATACGGCTGAATGCCAACACCAAGGAGCGCCGCACCGCGATAGACACTATACTCAAAGGCGGTGACTGCACACAGATATTGTCGCTGATAAAGACGATATATCTGCATACGGAATCGTGCAGGAGCAGCGGCAGGAAGGTTCTCGTTTCCGACGAGAACGCACTTCGCGCGGCAGAGAATATGATATATCCCGAATTTTCGTTTGTACTCGGCATAGACGAAAAAGAAGTCGCGGATTATATCGGTCACAGGATAGGCGAACCGGCAAACGCGTGACCGTTCCGGATCGACTTTCCGTGTACGGCGCAGGATAATGCAGTAATTTACAAATAATTTTTATAAATGATCCGCGAAAACGGTTACATACTGTATTCGCGGATTTTTATTTCTTGACATTTCCGACAAAAAAGAGTATAGTATAAGGTGATGATATTATATAATTGAGTGATATTTCTTTTTTAAGTCTGAGCAAAAGAAATAATTCATCTGATCCCGGAGAGAATAAATGGATATAATCATAGTGGGCTGCGGCAAGGTCGGTCAGACTCTCGCCGAGCAGCTGAACGAAGAAGGAAACAATATAACCGTCATAGACCTGCTGCCGTCAAAGGTAAACGAGACCGCTGCGCGATATGACGTTCTCGGTGTCGTCGGCAACGGCGCCACGCATATCACGCAGCAGGAAGCAGGCATACGGACAGCCGATCTTCTGATCGCGGTGACCGGCTCGGACGAGCTTAACCTGCTCTGCTGCCTTATAGCCAAGAAAGCCGGTAACTGCCAGACCATAGCAAGAGTAAGAAGCCCGCAGTACAGCACCGAAGCGCCGTACCTCAAAGAGGAGCTCGGACTCGCAATGGTCATAAATCCCGAACAGGCTGCCGCGGCGGAGATCGCGAGAGTGCTGCGGTTCCCTTCCGCGCTGAAAATAGACACCTTCGCCAAAGGCAGGGTCGAGCTGCTGAAATTCCAGCTTCCGGAGGGCAGCCCGCTTGAAGGTCTCGCCGTAAAGGAGATCTCAACGAAGCTGCACTGCGACGTACTCGTCTGCACTGTAGAGCGCGGAGATTCCGCGTACATAGCGAACGGTGACTTCCGCTTCATGGAGAAGGACGTTGTTTCGATGATAGCGTCCCCGAAAAACGCGAACACGTTCTTCAAACAGATAAAATACAGAACGAATTCCGTCAAGGACGTTATGATCGTCGGCGGCGGCAATATAACGCACTATCTCTGCGAGATACTCAACCGCTCCGGAATTGATATGAAGGTGATCGAAATGGACCGCGAGCGCTGTGAGGAGCTTGCGGAGGAGCTTGAGCACGTCAAGGTCATCAACGGCGACGCGGTGGATCAGCAGGTGCTTTATGAGGAAGGCATCGAGAACACCGGCGGATTTGTAGCTCTTACCAATCTTGACGAAGAGAACATACTTCTGTCGCTGTTCGCGAAGTCGGTCAGCAAGTGCAAGCTGATAACAAAGGTGAACCGCATAGACTTCGACGACGTTATACGGCATCTGGAGATAGGCACGGTCATCTACCCCAAGAACATCACAGCCGAGAGCATAGTCCGCTATGTCCGCGCGATGAAGAACACCATAGGCAGCAACGTCGAGACCCTTTACACCATAATAAAGGGCAAGGCAGACGCGGCAGAGTTCATCATAAAGGAAAACTCCCCCGTCATCGGAAAGAAGCTCATGGAAATGAAGCTGAAACCGAATGTCCTCGTAGCTTCCATACTGCGCGACAGGAAAGTCATTATACCGCGAGGCGGCGATACTATAGAAGTCGGGGATTCGGTCATAATCGTATCGAATTTCGCGCTGCACGATATCGCGGATATTCTGGAGAACCGCTGATCGGGTAGTGTTTCTATTGAAAAATTACAACGGAGCTTATTGACTGATGAATTACAGAATGATCTCGAATATCCTCGGCTGGCTGCTGGTATTTGAGAGTATGTTCATGGCAGTGCCGCTTATAACGGCTATTATATACGCGGAAAGTACGATCTGGGTATTTCTCGGCACCGCGGCGTTCTGTCTCGCGGCGGGAGTTCTTATAACAAGGAAAAAGCCGTCGAACACGACGTTATATTCCCGCGAGGGATTTATCATCGTCGCGCTCAGCTGGATCATCCTGTCTCTTTTCGGTGCCGTGCCGTTTATACTGAGCGGTGTCATCCCGTCGTTCGTTGACGCGCTCTTTGAAGCGGTATCGGGCTTTTCCACGACCGGAGCGACCGTAATAAACGACGTGGAAAGCGCACCGCGTTCTATACTTATGTGGCGCAGCTTCACCCACTGGGTGGGCGGAATGGGCGTTCTTGTATTCATCATGGCTTTCATACCGCTGTCCGGCGGTCAGAATATGCATATAATGAAGGCGGAGAGCCCGGGTCCCTCTGTCGGAAAGCTCGTACCCCATGTCAAGACTACCGCGATGCTGCTTTACACGATATATCTTGTTATGACGCTCGCGGAGTTCATAACTCTGCTTATCGCGGGAATGGACGCATTTGAGGCACTGAACACCGCATTCGCCACGGCAGGCACCGGAGGCATGGGTGTCCGCAATACGAGCATGGGCGAATACGCACCCCACATACAGATCATAATCACGGTATTCATGACGCTGTTCGCGATAAACTTCAATACATACTTCTTCCTTATCCACGCGAAGATCAAAGAGGCATTCACGACCGAGGTGCTTGTGTTCCTCGGCATCGCGGCCGCATCTACGCTCGTTATCGCAATGAACATCAACCGCATTTATATGGATATGGGCGATTCGATACGCCATTCTGCATTCACCGTTGCGTCGATCATGTCAACCACAGGATTCAGCACCGAGGACTTCAACACATGGCCTGAACTGTCGCGTTCGCTGATAGTGATGCTTATGTTTGTCGGCGGCTGCGCGGGAAGCACCTGCGGCGGCATCAAGGTATCGAGGATACTTATACTGTTCAAGAGCATGGGCAAGGAGCTGGAGCTCCTTATTCACCCGAAGCAGGTCAAGAAGATAAAGATAGACGGTCACCCGATAGAGCACGAGGTCGTTCGCTCGGTAAACGTGTATATGGTCGGATTTGTACTTGTATTCGCGGTATCCATGGTGGTGCTGTCATTCGATGAAATGGATCTTATCACTAACTTTACCGCCGTGGCTTCCGCGATGAACAACGTCGGACCCGGTCTTGACCTTGTGGGTCCCGCATCGAACTTCTCGGTATTCTCCGAGCCCGTTAAGATCGTACTTATATTCGATATGCTTGCCGGAAGACTGGAGCTCTTCCCGATACTGCTCCTATTCTCGCCGGCGACATGGAAGAAGTGAGCGGGCGACGAAGAGATCTTCGAGATTTCAAAGAGGGGGCTCTGCCCCCCAACCCCCCGCAAGCCCCCTTTAAAAAAGGTGGCTTGACCCCCTAAATAAATCGCTGTATTTCAGTGTCTCTGCTATGGGTCGCTCTGCGAGAAATGAATGGGGGTTGGCGATAACTCATTGTATGTCTGATCTCATCACATTTCAGATAAGCAGCGAAGCTGCAACCAACATTATTCACTATTCATTATTCACTATTCACTATTTTCTCTCTCTGTCCCGCTTGATCGGAATAACGAGCGGCAAAACTTACCATGTTTTTTGTCACAATTCAAATAAGTCCGCTTTCGGATTCCAAAATTCTTAATTCTTAATTTTCAAAAATCTCTTGCAAAATACAGAAAAGTATGATATGATAGATATACCGCGTAAACGTTTACAAACGCGCATATCTTGACAACGAAAGGAATTAAAAAGTATGAAATTCTCCGACGGCTTCTGGCTCAACAAACCCGGCTACAATGTCAGCTTCGCAACACAGGCGTATGAGATCACAGCGGACGAAAAGTCCGTAACTGTATTCGCGACCGCATCGTGGATACAGAACAGAGGTATGACCCTCGGCGGTCCCTGCCTTGAGATCACATTCACATCCACTCTCGAAAACTCCATCAAGGTCACGATCGATCATTACAAGGGACAGCTTGTTAAGGCTCCCGCATTCGAGCTTAACGAAGATCCCGGATTCAAGCCCGTTGTGAATAAGCTGGAAAACGGCGGCTATGAGCTTATATCCGGAAAGACAAAGGTCGTTATCGGCGGCGAAAAGGGCGCATGGGATATTAAATACTACTACGGCAGCAAGCTGCTCACAAAGCAGGGCTGGCGCACAACGAGCTACATAGAGGAAAACGCAGTACGCACGGAAGCCCGTATGCTCGCGAAGAAGGGCGAGAACTTCTATGCCGACAGCGAGACCGCAGACAACGCGTTTATGCGCGATATGTTCAATATCGCGGTAGGTGAGAATATCTACGGCTTCGGCGAGAAATTCACCACGTTCGTCAAGAACGGTCAGACCGTCGAAGTATGGAACAACGACGGCGGCACCTGCACAGAACAGTCATACAAGTCGATACCGTTCTATGTTTCGTCACAGGGCTACGGCTGCTTCGTGAACCACCCCGAAAAGGTGATGTTCGAGGTAGCAAGCGAGACCGTATCAAAGGTCGCTTTCGCCGTTCAGGGTCAGCACCTTGAATACTTCGTATTCGGCGGCGACACCATAGCGGACGTTATAAAAGTTTATACCGATCTTACCGGCAAGCCCGCTCTCCCGCCCGCTTTCACATTTGGTCTGTGGCTCACTACTTCGTTCACCACAAACTACGACGAAGAGACCTGCTCGTTCTTCATCGACGAAATGGAGCGCCGCGATATCCCGCTTGAAGTGTTCCACTTCGACTGCTTCTGGATGAAAGAGTACAGCTGGTGCGACTTTACATGGGATAAGAATATGTTCTCCGACCCGGCGGCTATGCTGTCGAGACTGAAAAAGAAGAACATCGAGATCTGCGTGTGGATCAACCCCTACATCTCACAGCGTTCGACAATGTTCGACGAGGGCGTAAGGGGCGGATACTTCATAAAGAACAAGGACGGCTCGGTCTTCCAGGCGGATATGTGGCAGCCCGGAATGGCTATCGTCGATTTCACGAATCCCGCAGCCTGCGAATGGTATGCAGGAAAGCTGAAAAAACTGTGCGAAATGGGCGTTGACGCGTTCAAGACCGACTTCGGCGAGAGAATACCTACCGATGTCGTTTATTTCGACGGCTCCGACCCCTACAAGATGCACAACTACTACACATATCTGTACAACAAGACCGTGTTCAACGTGCTCAAGGAATACTACGGCGAGAACAAGGCGTGCCTCTTCGCGCGTTCGGCTACCGTCGGCGGTCAGAAGTTCCCCGTTCACTGGGGCGGCGACTGCTTCTCCAACTACGAAAGTATGTGGGAGACTATCCGCGGCGGACTGTCGCTGTGTATGTCCGGATTCGGCTTCTTCAGCCACGATATCTCCGGATTTGAAGCACAGGGTACACCCGATCTTTACAAGCGCTGGTCGGCATTCGGACTGCTCTCGACTCATTCGAGACTGCACGGAAACAGCTCCTACCGCGTTCCGTGGAACTTCGATGAGGAAAGCTGCGACGTTGTACGCCACTTCACAAAGCTGAAGGGCAGACTTATGCCTTACCTGTTCGCAAACGCGGTAAAGACGCATATAACAGGCGTCCCGATGATGCGTGCAATGGCTGTGGATTACACCAACGACCCGGCTGCGCTCACGCTTGACAGACAGTATATGCTCGGTGACACGCTGCTTGTGGCTCCCGTATTCAACGAAGAAGGCACCGCGCAGTTCTACCTCCCCGACACAGGCGTATGGACGGATATCCAGACCGGCGAGGAACTCGCAGGCGGCAAGTGGTACGAAAAGACTTATGATTATTTCGGAATGCCGCTCTACGCAAAGCCGAATTCGATCATCGCCTACGGCGATTTCAAGCGCAATTTCACATACGATTACGCGGATAACGCAAAACTCGTGATCTACGGACTTGAGGACGGCAGAACCGCAGAGTGCGAGATCTATGACAGCGAAGCAAAGCTCGTTCTCAGTGTGAAAGCCGCAAGAAACGGCGATACAGTAACCGTCACTTCCGAAGGAGAGGCAAAGAACTTCACCGTTGAGAGCAAACAGGGTCTGAACGTAGTCATGGCATAATGACCGCGTCGATAATATGAATATGGTCATCCGGACGGTCCGCAGGCGAAAGCAGCAGCTTTTCAGCGGGTCGGACGGAAAATCATATATAAAAATTTGAAACTCAAAGGAGGGTGTTCAAAATGAAGAAATTTATTGCCGAACTCATCGGCACCTGCGTTCTTGTAACGCTCGGCTGCGGAACCGCAATGCTCGTCGGCTGCGACGCGGCAAACGGCGGCGGGTATATCCTTACCGCGCTCGCTTTCGGTCTCGTGATCGTCGGAATGGCTTACTGTGTAGGCAACATATCCGGCTGTCACATCAACCCCGCAGTATCGCTGGGCGTCCTTATCAGCGGCGGCATGAGCGTCAAGGAATTCTTCATGTACATCGTTGCGCAGTGCATCGGCGCTTTTGCGGGCTCCGGCATACTTGCGGCGATATTCGGTCTCGGCGGAGTTGCCGATAAAACAGGCGGATTCGGCGCAAACGGTCTCGGCGGCGTGAACGGCAACGCGATAGCAGGACTTATCGTTGAAGTTGTGCTGACATTCGTATTCGTTCTCACTATCCTCGGCGTGACCTCGAAGAAGGCAAATCACGGCTCGTTCGGCGGACTTGTTATCGGTCTTACGCTGACACTCGTACACATTCTCGGCATAGGACTTACCGGAACGTCCGTTAACCCCGCAAGAAGCATAGCTCCGGCTGTATTCGCCGCTATCACCGGCAATGGTGCGCCTCTCGCAGCACTCTGGGTATTTATCGTAGGACCTTTTGTCGGCGCTGCACTCGCGGCTGTTGTTTACAAGTTCCTCGAAAAGGATAAATAATACAAATAGACCGTAAGGAAGGAATAGCGCAATGAAAATATCCGATATTACTGTTATGATCTGTGACGATTCCCCGCTGGTGATAAAAAAGACCGGCGATATTCTGCATAAGATAGGGATCACTCACACCATCCAGGCCTCCGACGGTGAGGAAGCCGTAGCGCAGTACAAAAACTCAAAGCCCGATCTTGTATTCATGGATATCGTTATGCCCAAAAAGACCGGAATCGAAGCTCTCCGCGAAATAAAGGAGTTCGACCATAATGCAAGGATCGTAATGGCATCGACTATCGGCACACAGAGCAATCTTATCACCGCAATCAAAGAAGGTGCGTTCGAGTTTCTCCAGAAGCCGATAAAGGAAGAGGACGTACTGAAGGTCGTCAACCGTATGTTAAAGGAGTAAGGGGGAGCTTATGTACACACAGTTATTCGGGCATTATCTTCTCAACAACGGTATAATCAACTCAGACGAGCTTCACGCAGCGCTTACGGCGCTCACAAGAATAAAGGTGAAGCTGGGCGCGGCTGCTATCGACGCAGGATATATGACTGCGGCACAGGTCGAGGAGGTACATGAGCTCCAGCACACTATGGATAAGCGTTTCGGAGATATCGCCGTAGAAAAGGGATATCTTACCGAAGAGCAGGTGCAGACTCTTCTTACAAAGCAGAAGAATTCCAATCTCGTACTCGGACAGGCGCTGATAGACTTCGGGTTCATCACAAACACTCAGCTTGAAGAAGCGCTGAACGACTACAAGAATAAATCGTCTCTCATAGACGGCAACACCGAAGAAGACCGCATGGAACGTGAGATGATCGGCATACTCGGCATCTCCGATATGCCGGATAAGGAATTCTATTCCGAGTATATGCTGCTGTTCATACGCAATCTCATACGCTTTCTCGGTGACGATTTCTCAATCTCCGGTGTGTCGCGCAACGTGACTGTCTCGATGAATTATGCGTGCACACAGGAAATAACCGGTCCCATAGCGGCAAAGGTCGCTGTCGGCGGCACGGAGCATGGATTTATCGGAATAGCATCGCGCTATTCGGGCGAGGAACTCCACGAGACCGACGGCTTTACAAAGGCGTGCGTCGGTGAGCTTCTCAATCTGCAGAACGGTCTTTTCGCGGTAAACGAGTCAAACACACACAATATCGAGCTTGATCTCAAACCGCAGGAATCTTTCGAGAAATATATGATGAACATTCCCGAAAACGGACTCTGCGTTGAGCTCAGCTTCTCTTTCGGCGACATCAAGATTGCAGTTCTGAAAGAGAATTGAGCGGCTTTCATCCGAAGCGCAGACTCAAAATGTGGAGCCGTTGAATATTTCGTTTTCGAAAATAACAATAACCGCACAGAATGATACTCTGTGCGGTTACTTTTTTATCATGCAGGACAGACCTAACAAGATTTGCCCTGATCTGCTGTATTTTCAAACTCTATACACCTGTCGCATATCTCAAGTGCCGCGGGTCGGTGCGTAATGATTATGACCGTCTTGTCGGTAAGCTCCCGCAGGTTGTGGAGCAGCCGTTTTTCGGTCGTTTCGTCAAGCGCACTGGTAGCCTCGTCAAGCAGCAGCACCGGAGCATCGGAAAATATTGCTCTTGCTATCGCGATACGCTGCATCTGCCCCTCTGAAAGACCCGTACCGCGTTCACCGAGGACCGTGTCTATGCCGTGTTCAAGCCCGGATATGAACTCGTCCGCGCAGGCTATCCTAAGCGCTTCGTGTATCTTTTCATCGCTGCCGGACTGCGTCCTGTCCGCAA
Organism: uncultured Ruminococcus sp.; assembly: GCA_902780695.1. Classification (GTDB taxonomy): domain Bacteria; phylum Bacillota; class Clostridia; order Oscillospirales; family Ruminococcaceae; genus Ruminiclostridium_E. The sequence continues at coordinate 10,787 of CACZGM010000078.1, forward strand.
AGCTCACGATCTCGCGCACCGTTCCGCTCATCAGCTTGTTGCCCTGCGGAACATACGCGAACAATCTGCGCCATTCCGGAGAAAGTGTCTCCGTGCTGCCGTCGGTCAGGGTGACGTACCGCTCGCCGCTGTCCGGTCTGTAAATACCCATAAGCAGCATAAGAGCCGTCGATTTACCGCAGCCGGAATGCCCGGTGAACGCGACATACTCGCCTTTTTTTATCTCGGCGGTCAGCCCGTGTACAGCCACGGGCATTTTTTCTTTATTGAGCATTTCGACCTTATCCGACGCGGGATAGTAGGTGTAGGACACATCTTTCAGACCTATGCTTTTCAGCTTATTGCGGTAGAAATCGCGTACCGTTTCACGGTCATACGAGTTCGCCGTGAGGTCGTCATCAAAGCGCTCCGTCTCCATAAGGCGTTCCGCACTCGCGATCATCGCATACCAGCGCGGCAGATATCCCGTGATACTTGCGAACGGTGCCTGTATCTGCGTTATCAGCTGTGTTATCGCGGTCAGCATACCATAAGTTATCGTACCGGTAAGTATGCCGTATCCGCAGTATATCACGCCGAACAGATACATTCCGTTCATCGCGCCGCCGAATCCGAAGTTGCATATATTTGAGAATCTGTTCTTCTTCATTCGCGCTGCTTTATGTTCATCTGCTCTGGCGTGTGTTCCGGCTTCTGTCTGCTCCTCCGCGGCGAACGAACGGATAACGGTGAGACTGTTTATGCGCTCCTGCATAAAGATACGCAGTGCGCCGTCCTTCTCCTGTACCTGCTTGTGCAGCTTCTTCATGTTCTTCCGGAAGCCGAAGGTCATCACTCCGAGCACTGCTCCGAGCGGGATCATTATCAGCGCGAACCGCAGGTCAAGCACAATTATCATCACCAGCGCGGACAGCATCTTCACCGCCATGCCCACAAATCCGGGTATGATCTCGGTATAGCTGTTTGCAACGACCATAGTGTCATTAGTGAGACGGTTCAGCCATTCTCCGGAGTGCATAGCGCTAATGCGCCCGAAATCCTTGCGGAGAATGCAGCTCATAAGGCGCTCTTTGAAAATATTCTCAAATGTCGAGCGCGACAGCTCCGAAAGCCAGCGTATTATTGCCGAGAGCGAGAGCTGCGCAAGCACCAGCAGGATAATAAACGCGGCATTCCACCAGAACCCGCCGCTGTCTCCTGCGACAGCGCTGTCAACTATCCCGCGGAGAAAAAGGGCATACAAAACACCGCTCGCGCCGTTCAGTGCCTGAACAACTGTCAGCGCAAGTATCAGGTTTTTCTTTTTTCCGGGTACGGTGTACAGCCACCTTTTTGCTTTGTCTTTCATTTTCCGATCATTCTTTTCGCGTAGTGTTTTATTCTTAAAATGAACGCACGGGCAGGAAACAGTCCGCACCACAGGAATACATACAGACGATATCCGAAGCTCCCGAAATCAAGTTCTTTCCCGTCACGCACCACCGAGGTCAGCACTCCGATGATGTGCCGGTCGGTTATGCCGTATTCTTTGCAGTACCGGTTGTCTCCGCAGATAACATAATCGTTCTCCCGCACTTTCAGGACACGGTGCAGTACATACTGCCCGCTGTCGCGTTTATAGAGCGGGATATCGTATCTCTTCAGCCGCCCGTCCGGCTTTTCTATTATAAGCAGATCCCGCCCCTGCTTTATCAGCGGCATCATGCTGTCACCGACATTCGTATAAACGAGCTTTCCGGTGCGTTCTATCTCTTCCTCAAATGTTGACATCGTTCATTCCGTTATATGCGGTCTGTGCCGCCGAAATATCCATATTGCAGCCGAGCCGGTACAGATTCACCGCGTCGGCAAGTTTATCTATCAGCGTAATTGTTCTTTGCAGAGCCGACACATCTGTGGGTCGGTAAGCCTGCTGGACAAGCATTGCATAAGCCTGCGCCTTGGTTATCGGCTCTATATGGTTTTCGGGTGCGCGGGTCAGTACGCATACCGCCTTCAGCGGCACCGCAGTATTGCACGACAGCCTGTGCTTGCCGTCGTAGGGCGTGCCGTAAGCTGTGACCGTTTCTCTGATATTCAGCAGAGGCTTGTCATCGTTCACCATTACCGCGCGTTCCCCGAACAGCTCCCGCCAAAGACGCGTATGTGTGGATTTGCCCGTTCCGGACTTTGCCGTGAACAGATAGCCGATACCGTCAACAGCGATCACAGAGCCGTGAAACAGTATCGTGTCATACTCCGGCATCTTCTCCGCTATCTTCCGATAGACCGCGAGTTCTTCGAGGTAGCCCGGCGAAAAGTCCTCACCGTTCTCCGATCTCTGCCGTTCAAAGTCGATATCGCCCTGTGAGACCGTCACAGAGAAGTCGGGCGCTTCGTCCGTCCGGTAGCCGGCACAGTAGCCGTGGACAGCGTCATAGAGGGAATTCACCTCAATGACCCTGCCCGCCATTTTGTAGTTATTTGTTATCATATTTTTTCAGTATTCTGAGTTCACTGCGAATATGCCTGCCGTTCCTGAATGTACCTCTGAAAAGACGGTACACGACTCCTGCAGGATATAACAGCTTATGTCCCCTTACGAAATGCACCGATCCGGACATCGTCTTCATATCCGGGAACAGGCGGTTCCGGATATACTCGCTCTTCGCACGTTTACCGCTCTTGTTCCTCTGTTTCTGTATCTTCTTTTTCATCGCATTTTCGAGCGTTCCGTAGGTGCCGGAATGCAGATAGTATCTCAGCAGTTCCCGTTCGTCCTCGTTCAGACCGGATATATCACCGTCCGCAAATACTTTCAGTGCAAGTTCCCGCCGCTTTTTCTCAAAGTCTGCAATTCCAAGCGTTTCAAGCTGTTTTTCTATGTACGAGAAGTCAAGGCTCCCGTCCTTTGCTTTCAGGTAAACATAGCAGTCGAGCAAACTTCTGATGCCTGTTCCGCCTCCGCTGAAATGCTTGTATTCATGTGCGGTCATGTAAACATAAAAGTCGTTGTCGGAGAAGTGGTAGCCGTATTCATTACCCTCGTCCTTTTGCATCAGGCGCATTGGTTCACGGTAGTATTCGCAGAACTTCTCATCATGGCTCTCACCGAACAGACCTGTGTGCAGCTCAAAATTCAGCACCGGCGGCTTTTTGTAAACATCGTGGTTAGACTTTCCGACAACCTCGGCTTTGTAGCCGTTCGATATCATAATGTTCTTAACATCGTCCTGCCGAGTCTTGTCAAAAAGTATGTCGTTGTCCGCCATTTCGCGCATTCCTGTTTTCGGGTAAAGCGATTTCAGCACCGAGCCTTTCAGCGGCATATACCATATTCCCTGCCGCCCGAACTCCGCGAGCAGCTTACCGCGCTCTATGTCGAAATACACTACCTTGCGGACAGCTTTGTTCCCGGCTTCCTCAAAGGCTTTGTCGTGTATCCCGGCGCTGCCGAGAGCAAAGCTCACCGCAGCCCGGACCGTGTGGAATTTAGCCTGCCTGTACAGCCTTTCGAGGTCAAGGGCGGATATACGTCCGGCTTCCGGTACGGTTCCGTTCACGGCACAGGAGAGAAGATAAACAAGATCTTTCATTCAAGTGCGCCTATCTTCCGGAGCTCCGCAATAACACGGCTCACATCTTTTCCGACAGTTTCTTTCGGTACGTCGAAACGTTCGCACATAGCCGCGGCTATCGCTTCTTCCGTTGTATCCTCTTTCAGCAGGTCAAGTATCACGCCCAGAGTCTTATTGCCCTTGACCATTCCGGAAAATCCTGCTCCCGCAGCGGGAATAAGATACGCCTCACCGTCGGAGTTATGCGATAAAAATTCCTTTTTCAGTTTCATATTGTTCCTCCGTGTATCAACCATTATATTATATCATAAACCGATAGAAAACGCAATAAAAAATTGGCAGACAGCCGAAACTGTCTGCCCTTGCACTCAAAAACTATTCACTCATTACGGATCCTCAACATCGTTGCCCTGCTGACTACCTCCAGCGCCACCGCTTGTAGTAATCACATCTTCCGTCTCGAACTGTATTATCTCCATTTCGGGAGCCGTGTATCTCTCTTTTTCCATGTTCTCACCCCCTTTTACGCAAAACAAAAACACCTACGGGCGCGGGTTCAGCCGTGCTCATAGGTGTAGTTATTTTTGTATTACAAAATGACAGAGTTATGTCATGTATGTATGTATGTATGTATGTATGTATGTATGTATGTATGTATGTATGTATGTATGTATAAGCGTAGCACATAGCGTTCATTTTGTCAAGCCTTCCGGTAATTTCTTTACAATTATTTTTCAATACAATTAATTATACCACCCGACTGCGGAATTGTCAATACATTCCCGCCGTGACTTTAGGGTACCTCTAAAAACCGCTTTGAAAAGAGAAAATGAGATAGGCGTGTCGGATACAAGGAAAGGCGCCGAAAGCGGGCTGGCGCCCGGTGAGGATGCTATAATTGTTACCGGCGGCGGACGCGCCGCCCAAATCATTTGCTATGTATAAAAAGGAGAGCCGTATATGAATGTGCGGGAATATCTGAATATACTGCATACAGCAGAAAGACTGAAGGATACGCCTCGTCATTGTACGACTTCACACGGCAGGACCGAGAGTGTTGCAGAGCACAGCTGGAGAGTATCTCTTATGGCATTATTGCTGAAAGAAGAGTTTCCCGATGCCGATATCAACAAAGTGGTAAATATGTGTCTGATACATGACCTCGGGGAATGTTTTACCGGCGATATCCCCACATTTCTCAAGACCGATGCGGACAGGAAAACAGAGTATTCACTTTTACAGCAATGGGTAAACTCAATGCCGGCTGCGTTATCGGAAGGAATTTCAGCTCTATACAGCGAAATGGAAGCGCAGGAAACTGCGGAAGCAAAGATCTATAAAGCACTTGATAAGCTCGAAGCACTTATACAGCATAATGAATCGCCGCTCAACACATGGTCGGATAATGAATTTGAGCTGAATAAGACCTATGCGTTTGATGCTGTTTCTTTTTCGGATTGGCTCACGGAACTGAGAAAAGCTATCCTTGACGATACAATTGAGAAAATAGCCGCGGGAAAATAATAAATGCGTCCTCAACAACTGCCTTATGGCAGTTGTTGTTCCTAAATCCGCAATGCGGATTTAGGAAAGCCTTGAAAATACACTTTCAGCGTATT
>CACZGM010000079.1 GCA_902780695.1 uncultured Ruminococcus sp.
CGGGGAACGGCGTGTTTTTCCGGAAAAGAAAGCCGTGAAAAAATGGAAAAAAACCTTGACAAACCCGCCAAAACCTGCTATAATATCATAGTTGACCTTTGTGTCAACAATCCTTGCTCGCGGAAAGACCGCGGGCCGACAGTCTATAAGGAGGTACAATATGGCTAAAACAGGTGAAAAGTACGAGGCAGTCGTTGTCTTCTCGTTAAAGAACGGTGAAGATGCTGTCAAGACTCTCGTGACAAAGTTCTCCGATCTTATCAAGGAGCACGCTGAGCTTGTTGACGTCGACGAATGGGGCAAGAGAAAGCTCGCATACGACATCAACTACGAGTCCGAGGGTTACTATGTGGTTTACCACTTCGACAGCAAGCCCGAATTCCCCGATGAGCTGGAGCGCGTTATCAACATCACTGACGGCGTTCTGCGCTATATCGTAGTTTTGCGCAAGTAAAACAAGGGAACAGGGGGAAAGATCATGTACAACAAGGTAATAATGCTTGGCCGCATAACACAGGATCTTGAGCTCAAGACAACTCCGTCCGGAGTGTCCGTGCTCTCGTTCAGCATCGCGGTGGACAGACGTTTCCAGACAAAGGGCGAGGAGAAGAAATCTGATTTCTTCAACTGCGTCGCATGGAGAAACGAAGCGGAGTTCATTTCGAGATTCTGGACAAAAGGCCGCCCGATACTTATCGAAGGTGAGCTTCAGAACAGAAGCTACGTCGATAAGAACAACGTTACGCGCTATATCACCGAGATCATCGTTGACCGCGCAGCGTTCACAGGCGACAAGAGACCCGAAGGGAACGGCGGCTATCAGCAGAATGCCGGTTTCCCGGAGCCCCCGCCCCAGCACCCCGCTGAGGCTGCCAATTCCGCACCGTCCGCTTCAAACGGAAGCTACACGGCACAGGATTTTGCTGCATCGGGAGCTGCGGATGATGACTATCCGTTCTAAAAAACAGGAGATCGCCGGATAAGTGAACGGCGAATGACCGAGAATTAACGAAGGAGGAAAATACAATGGCTGAAAAGAAGGAAATGAGCGAGAGACCCGCACGTCCCGTTAAGCGCGGCAGAAAAAAGGTTTGCCAGTTCTGCGCGGACAGAGCGGAGTTCATTGATTATAAGGACGTAGCAAAGCTCAGAAAGTGCATGACGGAGCGTTCCAAGATACTGCCCCGCCGCGTAACGGGCTGCTGCGCTTATCATCAGAGAGAGCTTACAGTTGCTATCAAGAGAGCAAGACAGATAGCTCTTATCCCTTATGTATCCGATTGATCGTAAGACAGCAATACGAAACCCCTTGCAGATGCAAGGGGTTTTTGCTTTATTGTTCGTCTGTTCCGTCGTCGTAGGCTTCGTACCTGCGGATCTCCGCCTTTTCCGCGGCTTTCCGGGCGTTCTGCTCGGCGGCAAACGCGGCAATAGCGTCAATGTTGTCGAAGATGAACTGCTGTGCTTCCGGGCTGTAAACGCAGCCCTTTATGGGTAAACCCTCACGGCTGAAATAGCTGTGAAGTGAGATGCCGACGGCTTCACCTTCGGAAGTCGGATTTTTGTGCGGCTTCCCGTTAATGATGACTTCCGTAAGCAGTCCGTGCTCCATCAGCCAGTCGTTCACTGTCTTTGCCTGCAGCTTCTTCATAGTCAGCTCGTCGATCTGTCCGTTTATGATATTCACGACTTTTGAAATGAAAAGCGCATCGTCGGCAGGTTTCAGTGCAGCGGACTGCTCATCCGTCAACGCAAACTCCGCCAGTTCCGATCGTTTCAGCTTCTCACGCTGCACCTCGCCGCCGTTGTCTATCACCTTTTGCAGCACTTCCGCGGTGTAGAACAGACAGCGCGATATGCGAACGTTGTTGACCGCGTCGTTTTCTCCGACTTCGTTTCCGGTTATCGGGTCTATCCCTTTGGCAAGGCTTTCGATATACTGCTTTGCGCGCTTCATAACATCAAGGTCGTTCATGCGTTTGCTCCTTCCGCGATGTATTTTACAACTTCCGACGCTATCAGCAGTCCTGCCGCCGGAGGGACAAATGCCGTCGAGCCGGGAACAGGCTTGCCGTTTGCGGAAGTTTCGGTTTTCTGCGGCGTTCGGGGTTCCTCCGTGGAGAAGACCACTTTCAGCTTCTTTATACCGCGTTTTCTGCATTCGTGCCGCATGACTCTCGCAAGCGGGCAGACCGACGTTCTGTAAATATCCGTGACGGTGAGCATGGAAGGGTCCGTCTTGTTTCCTGTCCCCATGCTTGATATCACCGGGACTCCCGCCGCGTCCGCACACTCGATTATCGACAGCTTTCCGCTTACTGTGTCAATTGCGTCTATGACATAATCAAACTGCCGGAAATCAATGCAGTCCTTGTTTTCCGGCAGAAAAAATATCCTGTGACCCGTGACCTTGCAGTCCGGGTTTATGTCGTGTATCCTTGCCGCCGCCGCGTCGGTCTTGTACATTCCGACTGTGGAGCGCAGAGCGATTATCTGTCGGTTGAGGTTGGATTCACTTACCGTGTCATTGTCGATGATATCTATCGCACCTATACCGCTTCTTGCGAGAGCCTCCGCGGCATAGCCTCCCACACCGCCGACACCGAATAAAGCTACACGGGCGCGGGAAAGCCTTTCCATTGCTTCATCACCGAAAATAAGGCGTGTTCTCGCGAAAATCTCCGACATATCCGCACCTCCGGGTCATCTGTAGTATGAGTCTATTTTAAGGCATTCTTCAAGCGACATTCCCGTTTCGGTCACCTTTCTTGCAAGTGACTTGCCGAGGTATCTGATATGCCACGGTTCGTATGAATATCCGGTGTATTTCTTGGCTTCAAACGAGGGGTATCTGATGATAAAGCCGTAATCCGCGCAGTGCTCTTTCAGCCACTTTCCCTCTGCGGTGTTCTCGAATGTGTAATCGAGGGAGTTAACGTCTATCGCAAGCCCGAGCTGATGCTCGGAATGACCGGGTCTTGCGGAAACAAGATCGGCATCGGCTCCGTAAGTCGCTTTCCAGCCGGCATACACCTGCTTCTGATAGTTGTAGGAGCGGTAATCCGATATGCCGAACAGCCTGATCCCTGCTTTCAGTGCATCGGTCTGCATCTGCATGAATGCCGATGCCGCTCTCGGGTCGAGTCCGGGGTCGTAGTCCTTCGGCAGCGGATATGTCTTGTTCGCTATCGGGATATTGTTCACCAGCGGCAGGAAGTCAACATCGTCGCCGGGAGCGATAACATGGAGTGTAAGGGACGCGTATATGCCGTTCGATCTGTCAAGAACGGTAAGTGAGCATACGCCTGTTCTTTCGGCGGTGAATAAGCCGTTCGGGTCTATAGTGCCGATATTGCCGTTCACAGTCCATACAAGCGCCGATCTTTCGCTGATGTCGGGGTAATAGTGGTCGAAGTCATACGACTCTCCAAGATAAACGAGGTTCGGTCCGAGTATGGAGAGGCTTCCGTTTGTTTTCTGATAATCAAACTGATATTTCTGTACTTTTCTGCTTGTCTGCATTTTTATACCGCTGTCGGCAGATGCCGTTCCGGGAGTTTTCTCCGTTTCGGCAACGGTGGTCTCCTCCGGCACCGGCTCTGTTTTTTCGGTCACAGCGGCAGGCGCTTCGCCGGTTTCCGGTATATTGTCGGCTTCGCGGGCTGTCACCGCTTCTTCAACTGTATCGGAGGCAGTAACCGCGGGAGTGGTATGTATATCCTCGTCGCTGTGTTCCGGGATTTCCGGGGAATAGCCAAGATACGGGAGCATAGCTGATGAGATATCTTCCGCTGATGTTGTTATGGCAGTGCTTTCCGGGGTGACCGCCTCCGTGTCCGCAGCTTCACTGCCGCGCACGGTATGATCGACTATATCCGGAGAACCGCCCGCGCAGGAACCGAGAACGATTACGGCAGCGGCGGCGGGTATGAGTTTCTTCAAAAATCTCATTTCTGACTTCCTTTTCTGAATTACCTTAATATATATAATATCACATTTATACCAAAATGTCAAATATTGTCGAAAATTTTGTGAGAAATACCATATATTGTGTTTTTGTGTCATTCTTGTCACATTCTGGCGGCAGCACTTATGATCGTCTGTGCCTCATGACTGATAAAAAGCAAAAATTTCTTCGATTTTCGGCAATGGTATTGCAAAATCCGGAAAAATGTTATATAATAGAAAAAGTTGCATGATCGCAAAGGAGATCATATAGGATATTTTGATTAAGGAAACGGAGAATTGAAATGGCTGAAAAGAAAATGGTCAACGCGATAACCGATATGGACGAGGATTTCGCCCAGTGGTACACAGATATCGTAAAGAAAGCGGAGCTTATCGAATACACCAGCGTAAAGGGCTGTATGGCTATACGTCCTTACGGGTACGCTATCTGGGAGAATATCCAGAAGATACTTGACGGTATGTTCAAGGAAACGGGACATGAGAACGTATGTATGCCGATGTTCATACCCGAAAGCCTGCTCGAAAAAGAGAAGGATCACGTTGAGGGCTTTGCGCCGGAGTGTGCATGGGTCACCATAGGCGGAAGCGAGAAGCTCGAAGAAAGACTGTGCGTCCGCCCCACATCGGAGACGCTGTTCTGCGAGCATTATTCCAACATCGTACATTCCTACCGCGATCTCCCGAAGCTGTACAATCAGTGGGTGAACGTTGTGCGCTGGGAAAAGACGACACGTCCGTTCCTGCGTTCGAGAGAGTTCCTCTGGCAGGAGGGACACACTATCCACGCTACCGCAGAAGAAGCGATAGAGGAGACCGAGCGTATGCTTAACGTTTACGCAAAGTTCTGCGAGGAGTCGCTTGCCATTCCGGTAATCAAGGGACGCAAGACCGAGAGCGACAAGTTCGCGGGTGCCGTTGCTACCTATGCGATAGAAGCGCTGATGCATGACGGCAAGGCTTTGCAGGCGGGAACATCTCACTATTTCGGTGACGGCTTTGCAAAGGCTTTCGATATCCAGTACGCCAACAAGGACAACAAGCTCACATATCCGCACCAGACGAGCTGGGGAGTTACGACGCGTCTTATCGGAGCTATCATAATGACACACGGCGATAACAGCGGACTTGCGCTCCCGCCGGCAGTAGCACCGATACAGGCTGTCATTATCCCCGTAGCGCAGCACAAGGAGGGCGTGCTCGAAAAGGCGGGAGAGCTTTACGACAGGCTTAAAAAGGCAGGTCTGCGTGTAAAGCTCGACGACAGCGAGAACTCTCCCGGCTGGAAGTTTGCCGAGTATGAGATGAGAGGCGTTCCGATCAGAATAGAGATAGGACCCAAGGATATAGAGAACGGTCAGTGTGTTATCGTTACACGTCATGACGGCGCAAAGAGCTTTGTTAAGCTCGACGAGCTTGAAACGGCAGCCGCTGAGAAGCTGCAGGCTGTACATGACGGGCTGTATCAGAAGGCGCTTGAGAACCGTGAAAGACGCACTTATGCCTGCAAGACCATGGACGAGATCGTCAAAGTCCTTGCCGAAAAGGGCGACGGCTTTGTAAAGGCAATGTGGTGCGGCGACGAAGCCTGCGAGGATGCAGTCAAGGAAAAGACCGGTGTAGGTTCGCGCTGTATGCCGCTCGACCAGGAGCATATCTCCGATACCTGCGTCTGCTGCGGCAAGCCCGCAAAGCACCTTGTTTACTGGGGCAAGGCATATTAAGAGATTTTGACCGGTCGCCGTAACTATCGGTCCGGTGACCGGTTATCAATGCACAATGCACAATTGTGGAGCGAGCAAGCGCGCATATTGGAATCGTGACGAGATAAAAAGTTAAATTTTACAGATAGACGGTTGATAATTATGAGTCCAACCGCCTATTTTATTATTTAGTCTGACTGAAATTGCACCAACCCCACTGCGTTTCAGTCTGTGTTCGACATAAATCTGCGCTTTGAAATACTGCATTTATTTAGGGGGTCAAGCCCCCTTTTTTAAAGGGGGCTTGCGGGGTGTTGAGGGGCAGAGCCCCTTCTTTGAAAATCTCTTAAGTCTCTTTCTTATACGCGTCCTTGAATCCAAGGTGAAACCTTGGTCGAGTCCGGGGCGAAGCTCCGGCAGGGTTTGGGACAGAGTCCCATCAGCCGAAGGCATTTTCGCGAGTTGCATTAATTATCTAACAGCCAAGACTTGGTCGATGTATGCAGCAGAAATACTTCACTGTCAATTTGCATAAAAATGGGCGATAATTTTTTATCCGAAAATTTGAATTTTTTTGATGACAATGTTAGCATTTTGTGCTATAATAAAAATACTGTCATGACGACAGAATAAGATATTTTATGGGCACGGCAGATGCCGTGAACGAAAGGATAAAGTATGAAGAAGACAAGGATATTAGGCGTTCTTCTCGCAGGTGTAATGGCAGTCACCGGAGTTCCGCAGATAGCAGAGCCTCTCACCGTGAGCGTAAGCGCCGCGGCAAAGCTCAATGCTCCCGCGAATATCAAGACGGTCGTTTCCACTGCCGGAACCGATTTGCAGATCACATGGGATAAGGTAAAGGGCGCTGACGCGTACAGAGTATTCGTTTATGACAGCAAGACAAAAAAGTACAAAGACTATAAGACTGTCAAAGTTACAAAGTGCGTCGTTAAAGGACTTAAGATAGATTCGACCTGTAAATTTCAGGTTGCTGCGCTTGTAAAGTCCGGAAGCAAATATGTTGTACAGGCAAAGTCTCTCGCACAGTCGGTAAAGATGCAGCTTCCCGCGCCCACCGGCGTAAAGGCGACAGCAACCGCTTCTTCCGTGAAGCTGTCTTGGAACAAGGTAAAGGGTGCTTCCGCATACCGTGTTTATGCATACAACACCAAGACCAAGAAATATGTCACACTTAAGAATGTCGCCGGACCCTCCTGCACGGTAAGCAGTCTCAAAGCGGGTACATACAAGTTCAGAGTAGCCGCTCTCTATAAATCCGGCAAGAAATATACCGCGCAGAAGCAGAGCGGTATCATCACAGCCAAGGTCATAGATTACAACAAGATGCCCGCTAAGGAGCACACCTCCGGCTATAAGTACGGAAGCAATATCTATCCGTTCAAGCACGATATCGAGTATATGAAGAATCTGAACTCCGACTTCGTGGGCTGGCTCACAATTGCCGATACGCCTATAGATCAGCCCGTTGTTCAGGCTTCAAACAATACCTTCTACCTCGAACATGACTTCTACGGCAGATACGATTACAGCAAGATAGGCACCACATTTGCCGATTACCATGTACCGGTAACGAAGGATCTTCGTCCCGACAACCTCATCATCTACGGTCATAACATCAGAACCGGTGTCGGCCTTGCGAAGATCACAAACTACTATCCCGCAAGATACGGCAGCCTCAACTTCTATCTCAAGCACCCGACATTCAAGTACGAATCGGCTTACGGCGGACAGAGCAACTACGTCGTATTCGCAGGAATGTTCGTAAATACCGAGAAGAAGCACGGTCAGGTATTCAATTACTTCAAGTTCCGCAACTTCTCCTCCGAGAGCCAGTTCTATCAGTATTTCGAGCAGGTATTTGACAGAAGCGTATTCTACAACCCCGATCTCGACATAAAGTACGGCGATAAGTTCCTGACTCTCTCCACCTGCTATTATCCCATGGGCTCCGATGTTGACACAAGATTCGTTGTATTCGCAAGAGAGCTCCGTCCCGGTGAGAAGTCCGTTTCCACAGTAAATGCGTACACCAACAAGAGCCCGCTGTACTTTGACTACTATTACAAGGTAAACGGCGGAAGCTGGAAGGGCAGAAACTGGTCTGAAAGTCTCATGCAAGGCTACAGCGCATGGAAAAAGAAGAATTCATAAGGAGTGTCGGTCATGAGCAGGATAAATGATTTTCTGACAGAGGCGGAGGTCTTTTACCTCGCTACCTGTGACGGTACGCAGCCCAAGATCCGTCCTATCGGAGCGCACATAGAAATGGACGGCAAGGTGCTGATAGGCATAGGTCAGCACAAGGAAGTTTACAAACAGATGCAGGCAAATCCGCTCGTTGAGATAGCCGCATACAAGCCGAACGGTCACTGGCTCAGATATACCGGCAGAGCCGTATTCGAGACGGACCCGAAGTATGCCGATACTATGATAGCGGCAATGCATCTCCAGGAACTCTATAACGAACAGAACGGCAACAAGCTCGCGGTATTTCATCTTGAGGACGCGACAGCCCTGGATATCACGGTAATGGGTCCCGGAGTTGACCTTCTTGCAGAATAATTTTCGTTCCCGTATCGCCGGTCCCGGCGGTACGGGTTCTTTGTATGTAATACACAATATTTGTGCAAATGCTTGCATTTTTTATATCTATGTGTTATAATATTGTGGGAAATCAGGCGGATCGTCCGGCTGTCCGCGGATTTCCTGCCGAAGCCGGAAAAGACGGCATACAGGCTTATCCGTGGTTCATACTAAACAATACAACAGAGCGGTGCTCGCCGCTTGCGGAGGGTAAAAATGGCTGATGCTGCAAGAACATCGCGGGACGGTATCAGACGTCTGGTGATGATAGTTGACGATGAACACATCAACCGCCGTGTTCTCGGAAAAATAATAGAGAAGGATTATGACGTTATTTACGCGGAGGACGGCAGAGAAGCGCTCGACCTTATCAGAAAACGGGAGAAAACGCTCTCTATGATACTGCTTGACCTCATCATGCCGAAAATGGACGGCTACGAGGTGCTTGCGCTGCTGCACGATGATCCGAACCTGTCACGCATACCCGTTATAGTGCTCACATCGGAGAGAACCGCCGAGGTACGGAGCTTACAGCTCGGTGCTGCGGACTTTATCCCGAAGCCCTACGATATGCCGGAAGTGATACTCGCGAGGGTAAGGCGCTCTATCGAGCTTGCCGAGGACAACAGCATCATAAGCGCTACCGAAAACGATTCTCTTACCGGGCTTTATACGAAGGAATTCTTCTTTCAGCACGGAAACAGATACGACCAGTACTATCCGGACACTCCCATGGACGCGGCGGTCATCAACATCAACCGCTTCAGACTGATAAACGAGCTTCACGGACGGCTTTTCGGAGATACAGTGATAATAACTGTCGCGGAACAGCTGAACCGCATACTTGACGGAACTGACGGAATCGCCTGCCGCAGCGATGCGGATTCGTTCTATCTCTACATTTCGCACAGAGACAATTACGATGAGCTTCTGAGCAGTATCGCCGCGGCTGTGAACGACATAGCGGGAAGTTCCCGCATACATCTGCGCATGGGTATTTATGTGAACGCCGACAAGTGCGTGGATATAGAGACCCGCTTTGACAGAGCAGCATTTGCGTGCAATTCTCTCCGGAACAGCTATAATACCGGATTTACTCTGTATGACAACAGTATGCACGAGAAGGAGATATACTCCGAAAAGCTGATCGGGGATATGGATACCGGCGTTGAGAAAAGGCAGTTCAAGATCTATTATCAGCCGAAGTACAACATTACCGGTCCGGAGCCGGTGCTTACAAGCGCGGAGGCTCTCATACGCTGGGATCACCCGCAGTACGGACTTGTGGGACCCGGAAATTTCGTCCCGCTTTTCGAGGAGAACGGACTTGTGCAGAAGCTCGACCGCTATGTATGGCGCGAGGCGGCTGCTCAGATAAAGAGCTGGAAGGATAAATACGGCATAACGATACCGATATCCGTCAATGTTTCCCGTATAGATATCTATGACCCTGAGCTTGAGCAGGAGCTGCTTGATATCGTTCATGAGAACGGCATAGAACCGTGCGAGTATCTGCTGGAGATAACCGAGTCGGCATATACCGACAATTCCGAGCAGATAATCGAGACGGTGAAGAAGCTCCGCGAGGACGGTTTCCGCGTGGAAATGGACGACTTCGGTTCAGGTTATTCGTCGCTGAATATGCTTGCGACTCTGCCTATCGACGCGCTGAAGCTGGACATGGTTTTCATACGCAAGATAGGTGTGGACGACAAGGGACTTCGTATGGTGCAGCTTATGATAGACATAGCGAAGTTCCTAAGGATCCCTGTCATAGCCGAGGGAGTTGAAACAAAGGAGCAGTACGATCTGCTCAAAAAGGTAGGCTGCGAGATAATACAGGGCTTCTATTTCTCGAAGCCTGTGCCTGCCGATGAATTTGAAAAGCTGATAGAGGCTGCGCTCGGTCAGAACTGATACCGTGAGGAGGAAAAAATATGATCACTGCCGATAATCTGAGAGCCTACGGCGCAAATGTAGATGAGGGCATTTCGAGATGCCTTGGCGATGAGGAGTTTTACATAGACCTTGTAAAAAGCGTCATTCCCGACGAGCGCATCGACGAGCTGGAAAGATGCATTGAGGAAAAGGATCTTGACAAGGCTTTTGAGGTTGCTCACGCGCTTAAGGGTATGTACGGGAATATCTCGCTCACGCCTGTCTATAAGCCTGTCTGCGATATGACCGAGCTTCTGCGCGACCGCAAGGACGCAGACTACAGCGGATATCTTGCAGAGGCGAAGGAACAGAAGCGCAGACTTGTCGAGCTTTATAACTCAAGGAAATAATACTCTGCCGTCTGCCGCATTTATTATGGCAGACGGCAGTTTTGAGGAAATCAACGGAAACGGTTATAAATTAGAAAGCGGGTATTGTTTTGAAGCTATTTAAACTGATAACGGCAGCTGCCGCAGCTGTCGTTTCGATCACACTGTCATGCACAGCTTCCGCATATCACACTACCATGGAATATGCCGGTCACGATATCGACGTGATAAACATGGGCGCTCTTTACGGCACCACACTTTACAACAGCTCCAACGGACTTCCGACCTCTGAAGCGAACGCGCTTGTACAGACAAGCAACGGTTTCGTCTGGATAGGAAGCTACAGCGGTCTTATCCGCTATGACGGAAATACCTTTTATCGCTATGATTCGTCCAACGGTGTTCCGAGCGTTGTGAGCCTGTATGAGGACTCAAAGGAACGCCTCTGGATAGGCACCAACGACAAGGGCATTGTCTGCTATGAGAACGGGGAGTTCAAGCCCTACGGCATCATTGACGGGCTGAAATCCGCGTCGATATGCGCCGTGACGGAGGACGATGACGGACGTATCCTGATAGCCACCAAAGTGGGAGCCGCTTATATCGACACCGACGGTACCATGCGCATACTCAGCGAACCGCGTCTCGATACCGAGGATATCCGTGACCTCGACCACGATGATTCCGGCATTATATACGGGCAGACCAAAGCCGGAGCGTTCTTTACGATGGAGGGGCTCGGCGTTACCTCGTTCTACAGCGGACCCGCGCTCGGACTCGGTACGGTCAGCTGCATCTGCCCGGACAAGGATAAGAAGGGATTTGTATATCTCGGGACCGACAAGAGCGAGATAATACACGCCGATATCGCGGGCGGAATGAAGGACTACACGATAACGGATATCTCTCCGCTTGTAAACGTGAACGCTATCGAGTACGTCGGCGGTACCCTGTGGATATGCGCCGACAACGGCATCGGCACGCTGTCCTCGGACGGTAGGTTCTCTATAATGGAGGACGAGCCGATGACCAACAGCATCGACGACGTTATGTGCGACTATGAGGGCAATATGTGGTTCGCTTCCTCGCGCCAGGGCGTTATGAAGATATCGGAATCCGCTTTTATTGATATAAACCGTGCCGCGGAGATAGAGGATATGGTTGTGAACACGACCTGCCTGTATGAGGGCGACCTTTATATAGGAACGGATACGGGACTGCGTATTCTGGACGCGGTGACTTACGCCGAAAAGACTAACGAGATATCCGGCGCACTCGCAAATGCGCGTGTGCGATGCATAAAGACAGACTCAAAGGGGAATATCTGGTTCAGTACATATAACGGTCTTATATGCGGAAAAGGCGGAAAGATCGTTAAAGTGTTTGACGAGCACAGCGGCTTCGTGTCGAGCCATGTCCGCGTGACCGAGGAGCTTTCCGACGGACGTATCGCGGCATCTGTGCTCGGCGGTATCTACTTCATAAAGGACGGGGCGATAGAGAGTTCGGTGCTGTCGGGCAGCGGACTTTCAAACACCGAGATACTTTCGGTCTGCGAGTGTGACGACGGCAGGATACTGCTCGGCGGCAACGGCGGCGGTATGTATGTGCTTGACGGCAGCAATATCACCCGTATTCCGCAGTCTGTGACCGACGACCCGTCGGAGGGACTGCGTTCCGACGTGGTAATGCGTATCAAGAAAGACCCGTACACCGGACTTTACTGGATAATCGGAAGCAGCTCGATAGGCTACATGAACGGTGATGTGATCCGGACCGTATCGAATTTCCCGTATTCCAACAATTTTGATATCTTCTTCGGTGACGACGGCTCCGTCTGGATACTAAGCTCAAACGGCATATATGTAACGACTTCCGAGGAGCTTGTGAGAAACGAGAATATCGAGTACCTGTTCTATGATGCCAACTGCGGTCTGACCTCCGTTGCCACGGCGAATTCCCGCAGCTGCATGACGGAGAAAGGCGATATCTACATTGCCGGCAGCGAGGGCGTGAGCCTTATGAACATACACAGCCTCAAAAGCGACAACAAGGATATCCGGCTTTGTGTGCCGTTTATCGACATAGACGGCAGGACTATGAGTGTAAGGAACAACAGCTCCGTTACCGTACCCTCCACCGCAAAGAGAATAACGATATACGGCTACGCGCTTACATATTCGCTGAAAAACCCGCGCCTGAGCTATCAGCTTGTCGGATTTGATTCCGCGCCTGTTACGGCTCTGCGGCGTGATATGGAGCCTGTGAGCTACACTAACCTCAAAGGCGGCATATACAGCTTCAATCTTTCGCTGCTTGACCCGCTGACCGGAGAGGTCGGCAAGACCGTGTCCGTGACTCTGATAAAAGATCAGGCGCTTTATGAACAGATATGGTTCCAGATAGTCGTTATTTTCGGTGCGCTTATCCTGTTCATTCTGATAATCGAGCTGATACACCGCAAGCGTGAAGCCGCTCTTATAAAAGAGCAGCAGAGAAAGCAGATCCTTATAGACGAGATGACGCAGGCATTTGCGAAATGTGTTGATATGAAGGATAATTACACGAAAGGTCACTCGTTCCGTGTCGCGGAATACTCGATGCTGATAGCGGCCGAGTGCGGAAAAACACCGGCGGAAGCGAAGGAAGTCTATAATGTCGCTCTGCTGCACGATATCGGTAAGATCAGCATACCCGACAGCGTTCTCAACAAGCCCGGAAGACCCACCGACGAGGAATATGAGATACTTAAGACCCATGCCGCCAAAGGCTATGAGGTGCTAAGGGAAATAACCATAGCGCCGCAGCTTGGCTACGGTGCTGGTTACCACCATGAGCGGCTTGACGGAAAGGGCTATCCGAACGGGCTGAAAGGCGACGAGATACCGGAGGTCGCTCAGATAATCGCGGTAGCGGACACCTTCGACGCTATGTACTCCACGCGTCCGTACAGGAAGCAGATGCCTGTGGAGGACGTGCTCGCGGAGCTGAAACGCGTGTCCGGCACACAGCTCAACGAAAAATTCGTTGACTGTCTCGCAGCGCTCGTCGAAGAGGGAAAGATAGGACAGCGTAAGCTCTGAAAAGCAAATCGGAGAAATGATATGACAGATGGATTTGTAAAAGTATGTGCGGCAGTCCCGGAGATACGTCCGGGAGACTGCGAATATAACGCCGACAGCGTTATCGGGCGCATAAAGTCGGCTTACGAAGCGGGAGCGCGTATCGTCGTGTTTCCGGAGCTTTGCATCACGGGAAGCACCTGCGGCGGGCTTTTTCTGCACAGTGAACTTCTGAACGGCGCACAGAGAGCGCTGGACAGGATAGTGAGCGGGTGTGCGGAGTATGACATTATATGCGCTGTCGGACTTCCTCTGCGCATTGGCGGGGCTTTGTATGACTGCGCGGCGGTGTTTGCAAAGGGAAAGGTTATCGGCATCGT
>CACZGM010000080.1 GCA_902780695.1 uncultured Ruminococcus sp.
CCGCATTTCCTCCCCTCGCTTCGCTCGGTTCGTTAATGCCCTGTCTTTCGACAGCTTTAATATTTTATCACATCTCCACCCGTTTGTCAATACCTTTTTTGAAATTTTTTCAAAAAATTTCAATTTTTTTCGATACCGACTCATCAGATCACTCCGATTTTTGGGGAAGTGAATTGATTATATCACACTTGTCTTTATTTGTCAATAGTTTTTTGAAATATTTTTTATTTTCTTTTTCTCGCGATCAGAATACCGCATACAAGCGCTATTATCATAACAACTGCGGAAAGTGCGATCTGCATAAACGCCGGCTTTCCCGCAGCGCTGTCGGAAAGCATATCGGATACACCGCCGAACGCTTTGTCGAGCGAGATATCATATCCGTAAAGATCCGCCGCCTTCCTCATAACATCGGTCACAAGCAGCGCGTACATTCCAACCGCGTCAAGAATGACCGTAATAACTATTGATATTATAGTTCCTTTTTTGTCAAAAATATCTCCGCCTATACGGTATCCGACAAACACGAACAATGCCGGCATGAAAGCACATATCGACACGATGATATCTCCCGTGTCCCTGTCAAGCGCGGTCATAAGGTCGGTTATGTAGCCGACTCCGCACCAGATAGCGCATCCGATCAGTCCGAAAAGTACAGCCGCTATCGTTCCGAGCACCGCATTGCTGCCGTCGCGGACAGTTCTTCCGGAAGGTACCGGTCTGGACGACGCCTTCGCGGGAGCACTTACAACGTGTGATGTGGACTTGTATTTCTTCTTTTCAGGAGACAGCTCGGTGAACTGCTGACGCGAGAAGTCTCTGCTCCTTGAGCCCATTTCGTCGCCGTGGCGCGGGTCTCCCATGCTGAATCCCTTCGGTCTGCCGTCAAAACTTACCGGTTCCTCTGCGACATTCGCGTTTTCATAGCTGCCGTAAGCAAACGCCCTTACATTTCCGCGGCTGTAGCCCGAATCGGACGAAGCCGTCTCCTCACCGAAGCTCGAATTCGGATTCACAAGCGGAACGCTTCCGTCCTGTTCAAGCGGGGTCTCGTCGGCCTTAAGCGCCTCTCCCGCGGATACCGCCGCCGCGTCGTTTTCGGGCTCGAGCGCGGTAATGTCGATATCCTCGCCCTCGTTACTGTCGTCATACAGTTCCGTTACCGCAACACTGTCGTCCTCGCCTACTTTTTCTATATCGTGAACAACTACCTCAATATCCCCGCCGGTCTCGGAAGCGCTCAGCGGTTCAACATTATCCGCGCCGTATTCCGCGACCTCCTGCTCGGAGCCGAGCATCAGCCCGTATATATTCGCATCATTATCATTTTCCTGCGATTCATTCTCTTCCGGCTCTTCGGGAAGCTCCGTTCCGTCGTACATAAGCCCGGTTATCTCAGTCTCGTCTTCCTTTGTGGGAGCATTTATTATCTTTGCCGCGGGAGCCTCGGTTTTTTCCTCGGCTTCGCCTGCAGAATACATCAGAGATTCAAGAGCCTCGTCCGCGCTTCCTGCAGCTTCGGCATTTCTGCGCTGTTCTTCTTCATATTCGCGCTGCATAGTCTCGAAAAGCTCCGACCTTTGTTCTGCGGGCTTTTCCGCTTCTTCGTCGTCACTTCCGACCATAAGCCCGTTCAGATCGTCGATCTCGCCGTCCGTGCCTATGATCCTGCGATCGGTATCGTACGCCGGCTCGTCCGCACTGTCGGAAGCGTCCGCAAGCAGAGCCTCAATGTCCGAATTATCGTCTGCCGCAGTTTCATTCTGCTCATAAGCGTAGGATTCGACACGATCCGTCCCGGCAGTAACCGGAAGTGCCGCTTCCACCGCCGGATCGTCCGTTTTTATAAGTCTTCCGACACGGCAGCTCATACAGTACTGCGCAACAGCGCTGCCGTTGTCATATATACCAAGTCCCTCCGTGTTTCCGCAGGCGTAGCAGCAATTGACATAGCCCCGGTTACCGAGATCTGCCGCGATCCCGGTAATGAATTCCTTTATATTGCGCGCATTGCGGTGAGCATCGTTATACTTGACGAGTGCCAGCGCGGCACCGCGCCCGTTTGCGATGTAATGCTTGATTATATGCGGCTTTTCCGCCACCTGCGCGGAAAGATACGAGTCAAGCTCACCGTCCTCGGGGTCGGATTCGTTCTCCACCCACATAAGACAGCCGTAACTCTTTGTCTCGTTGTTTTCCTTTATTACGACATTCAATCCCTCTATGCTGCCTGCGAGAACATCGCAGGTCTCATCATATCCGAGATCGGGGAACACCCCTGTTTCAAGCAGTTCTTTCATATCATTCACCCACCGGCGCCGTAGTTCAATAATAGAGGAGTTATTCAACCCCACATTTTATTAATTTTACAATATTTTTATATTAATGTCAATAAAAATATTGAAATTATTTTAAAATTATGCTATAATTTTATTTACGGTATGCTCCGGCAGCGCCTGTAAACCGCTGCGGAAAGCCGCAACCGCAATACACGGAAAGAGGGTGAAAGGCAAAATGAGAAGAGGTGTGATAAAAGCGCGCACATACTTCCCGATATCGAGCGACCCGTTTGAAATGCCGATACCCATAAAATTCGAACTTCATCATGCCAACACGCTGCTGTGCATCTATTCCGTGAAGAATGACCTTTCCGTGGATTATTCCTACAACGCGAATACCGATATACCAATGCTCACGCCGAAGGACAAGTACCTTACGATAAATGATATATACTATATAATAAGGTCGAGAGTGTTTCAGGACAACCCGTTCACCACTCCCATGGAGCTTCAGAGACTCGGACTCGAAGAATACAATCCGTATGACATCATATTAAAGACCTACGGCATACTGCCGACCGACGCTTACTGGCTCAAACGCTCGGACGATAAATCCACCTTCGATGACGCGATAGCGAAATACAACAAGATAATGTTCGGTGTACAGCCGCCGGGTCCCGACAGTAAAATCGAGGATTTTCTCGGATAATATGGTATACCCGGTCCCGTCGGGGGCGGGAATGAACACAAAAGGAGATATTTGCAGACAATGGGCAACACCAGCTTTGAATACGAAAGAAAACCGTTCTACTACGAGACAGACCAGATGGGCATAGTGCATCACTCAAACTATATCCGCTGGTTCGAGGAAGCACGCATCGAATATATGGACTTCCGCGGATACCCGTACTCCAGAATGGAGAGCGAGGGCGTTATGATACCGGTTCTCGGTGTGGACTGCAAATACAAGATACCCGTGAAATACGGCCAATCCGTGGTCATACGCGGAAAGATCGACTATTTCGACGGTCTGCGGCTGAACGTATCATACGAGATCTGTGACAAGGAGACCGGAAAACTGCATATCACCGGTCACACGGAGCACTGCTTCGTCAACTCAAAGACCTTCCGCCCCGTCCGGCTGAACAAGACGCACCCGGAAATGGCAGAGATATTCATGTAAGGAGACTCAATGACTCAATACGACGTTATTATTATCGGTGCGGGCGCAAGCGGAGTTTTCATGGCTTATGAGTTCACAAAGCTCGGGAAAGACATAAAGGTCTGTATGATAGACCGCGGAGGACCGATAGAGTCCCGCGTCTGCCCCATAGACGGCAAGAAGATAAAATCATGCATACACTGCAGAACCTGCGCCGTGATGAACGGCTTCGGCGGTGCGGGCGGAATGTCGGACGGCAAGTACAACATAACCAACAGCTTCGGCGGAGACCTCTACACGCACACCGGCAAAAAAGAAGCGACGGAGCTTATGGAGTATGTCGATAAGGTGAACCTCGAAATGGGAGGCGCGGACGCGAAGCTGTACAGCACCGTCAGCACCGACCTGAAAGCCGAGGCTCTGAAATACGACCTTCACCTGCTCGACGCAAAAGTGCGCCACCTCGGCACAGACCGCAACAGAACAATACTGAAAAACATATACGAAAGCATAAAAGACAGCATAGACATTCATTTTCATGAGGAAGTGCTCAGAGTTGAAAAGGACGGTGACAGATTCATCGTCACGACCGACAGGGATACATACTCGTGCAGGCAGGCTGCTGCGGCGGCAGGACGCTCGGGATCGAAATGGATGTCGGAGCTCTGCGGCAGTTTCGGGATAGAGACCCGCAGCAACCGTGTCGATATCGGCGTTCGCGTGGAACTGCCGGCTGCTGTCTTTGAACACATCACATCAAAGGTGTATGAAAGCAAGATAGTTTTCCGCACAAAGAAGTACGGTGATCTCGTCAGGACATTCTGCATGAACCCGTACGGTGAAGTGGTTAACGAGAACACAAACGGCATTATCACCGTGAACGGCCACAGCTACGCGGACCCGGCGCTTCACACCGAGAACACGAACTTCGCGCTGCTCGTCTCAAACACGTTCTCCGAGCCGTTCAGAGACAGCAACCTGTACGGAGAGTCGATAGCGAGACTGTCAAATATGCTCGGCGGCGGAGTGCTTGTCCAGCGCTTCGGTGACCTTGTACAGGGACGGCGCACCAACGAACACCGCTTCTCGCAGTGCTTCCTTACCCCGACGCTAAAAGCGACACCGGGTGATCTGAGCCTTGTGATACCGAAGCGGCAGCTCGACGACATAGTAGAGATGATCTACGCGCTCGATAAGATAGCTCCCGGTACAGCCAACGGCGACACGCTGCTCTACGGCGTGGAGGTCAAATTCTACAACTCGCGGGTGACCGTGGACAATAACCTTGAAACACCGGTAAAGGGACTTTACACACTCGGTGACGGATCCGGAGTGACACATTCACTTTCACAGGCATCGGCATCGGGCGTTTACGCGGCACGCACAATTGCGGAGCTGTATGATTAAAATTTAGAATTGCGGGTGCGTCCTCGGCGCACATTGAACGATCGGCTTGAAACAAGGATATGAAAGGAATACAAAGTATGAACGTTTGGCATGACATCGACAGCAGCAGAATAGAACCCTACAACTTCCTCGCGGTAATTGAGATACCCAAGGGAAGCAAGAAAAAGTATGAGCTTGATAAAAAAAGCGGTCTGCTTATGCTCGACCGCATACTCTACACATCGACACATTATCCCGCGAACTACGGGTTTATCCCTAAGACCCTCGCGGACGACGGCGACCCGCTGGACGTCCTCGTTCTCTGCAACGAGGTTATCGACCCGCTGGTGCTCGTTCCCTGCTACCCGATAGGCGTTATAAGCATGATCGACAACGGCAGGAACGACGAGAAGATCATAGCTATCCCGTTTGAGGATCCGAGCTATAACGCATACAGAAGCATCGATGCTCTGCCGAAGCATATATTTGAGGAAATGCAGCACTTCTTCCGTGTTTACAAGCAGCTCGAAGGTAAAGAAACGGCGGTAAACGAGGTGCAGGGACAGAAAGCGGCGGCCGAGATAATCGCGCAGTGCATTTCAAACTACAAAGAAATATACGGCGAAAAGGAAGAAGAGACCGCACAAGCGGCTAAGTGATGCTGTTTGACGAAGAAATGATGCTTCTTGCGGCGGAAGAAGCAAGGACTGCCGCGCAAATGGGCGAGGTGCCTGTCGGTGCTGTCATCATCGACGTGAACGGCAATGTTATCGCAAAAGGACATAACGTGCGTGAAACCGAATGCTCACCGACCGGACACGCGGAAATAAAGGCAATAGAAGCGGCGGCAAGGGCGCTCGGCAGCAGACGGCTCTCGGACTGCACACTGTACGTTACGCTCGAACCCTGCCCCATGTGTGCCGGAGCGATAATAAATTCCGGACTGAAACGGCTTGTCTATGGCGCGTTCGACGAAAAAGGCGGTGCCTGCTCGTCCGTGATAAACCTGTTTGAATGCGGCTTCGCTCATAAGCCGCTCGTCCGCAGCCGGGTACTCGAAAAGGAGTGCGCGGTTCTTATGACGGATTTTTTTGAAAAACTGAGAACAAAAGAATGAAAAAGTCCGCCCCAAACGGACAACGCGAACGTAAACTTTTTTATTGGAGTGAAAAACCGGATTGAACCGATACAGAACCCTCGCTGCAAATACAATAATACTCGGACTCGGACAGTTCGGTTCGAAGCTGCTCGTCATAGTTATGATGGGCTTTTATCAGGCTGCCCTCGGCAAATCCGGGTACGGCGAGATAAACAATATAATAGATACGGCGACCCTGCTGATGTCGCTCGCGACGCTCTCTGTCGGAGAATCGATAATCCGCTTCGGCATCGACACCGCGTATGACAACAAGCAGGTGTTTTCAATAGGCATACGCGTCACGCTCTGCGGAGTTATCTGCTGTATGACGTTCGTGCCGCTGATAGGATTATGCGCGAATGTATTCCCGGACAACGCGGTATTCGAACTGCTGCGGCGGTACTCGTGGCTTACCGTTCTGTACGTCACCACGGGAAGCCTTAAAAGCTCATGCGCGCTTTTCGTGCGTTCCATAGGACACGTCAAGCTGTACGCTGTTGACGGCATACTCACCACCGGCATGAATATCGTATTCAACATATTCCTGCTTTTCACATTCAATCTCGGCAATGTGGGATATCTGCTGTCGGTGATACTTGCGGACGTATGCTCTATACTGTTCCTTACCGTAACGGCAAAGCTGTGGAAGTACTTCATGCTGTTCAGACTCGACAGGGATATGATAAGCTCGATGCTGCGCTTCTGCATACCCATGATGCCGACCACTATAATGTGGTGGATAGTGAACGTGTCCAGCAGCTTCATGATATCGGGAATGGTAGGTTTCGACGCGAGCGGCGTATATAAGGCGGCATCGCGGTTCCCGAGCATGATATCCATTTTCTCCGGCATATTCTCCCAGGCTTGGAATATGTCCGCGATAACCGAAAACAACTCCCGCACTATCGCGAAGTTCTATACGAATGTGTTCGACATCTTCCAGTCAACGGTGTACGTCATAGCGGCGGCGCTGATGCTGCTTATAAAGCCGCTGATACTGTTCTTCTGCGACGAGGCTTTCTACGACGCGTATCTTGTTACGCCGTTCATCATACTTTCGGTGGTATTCACCTGCTTCTCGACATTCATGGGCAGCGTTTATATCGCGTCAAAGCAATCATTGCGCTCCCTCGTCACGGCATCTGTCGGAGCTATCCTCAACATAGTGTTCAACCTTCTGTTCATCGGAATGTGGGGAGTTGACGGTGCCGCTTTCGCAGGCTTTCTCGGCTTCCTCGCGATATTCGTTGTCCGCGCGGTTGACACACACCGCATAGTATATATGGATCTCAAACTCCCGAAGATGATACTGAACACCGTGATACTTATGACTATGGGAGTCATCATATTCGTGATAAAAGACAATACGGTATATTATGCCGCGCTTGCAGGATTGTTTGCCGTAGTTCTCGGACTGAATCTGAAATCCGGACTGAACGCGATAAGAATGATACTGAAAAAAGAAATAGTGGAATAACCGTAAAAGATCGGCGGTGATACTATAATGGAAAAATACTATATATGGCTGCTGCTTGCACTGGGTGAAGGCAGACCTGAGATATCGCAGCTCCTCGAAAGGTTCGGCACAGCGCAGAAGGCGTATGAAGCCTTTGCGGGAAATACCGCTCTGCTCGGTGCGGAGCTTACCGCGAAAGCGTCAGGAGTCAGCCTCGAAAAAGCTGAGAAAACGCTTGCCGCAGTGACCGATGACGGCACGCAGCTCATAACGTGGGAATCCGAGGATTACCCGGAGCATCTTCGCCGCACGGAAAATCCGCCCTGCGTACTGTTCGCAAAAGGCGATACGAGCCTTCTGCACAAGAAGCTGATAACCATGGTAGGGTCAAGGGCGATAACCGAATACACCGCGTCGGTGATACCGCAGGTCATAGAGCGCCTCGGCAATGAATACGCGATAGTCGGTTCGCTGTCCGAGGGCTGCGACCAGCTTATTTGCATGAACGCTCTGAAATACCGTGTCCCGTTTATCGAGATCCTTCCCTGCGGACTTTCGCACACCTACCCGACCGGAAGCCGCACTCTGCGCCGCTTTCTGCTTGAAAACAACGGTCTGCTGATATCGGAATTCCTGCCGAAAACAGGATCCGGTCAAGGCAATTTCCTGCGACGTTCCCGCGTTATCGGCGGTATATCGTATGTCACCCTCGTCTGTCAGGCGGGTTCGGAAAGCGGAGCTCTCGCTACGGCGGAATATTCCTCCGCACCCGTTTTCATACCTCCGCATGACATTTTCCGCAAGGAATATTCCGGTGTCGTAAACGCGGTAAGAAACGGAGCAAAGCTGTATATCTCCCCCGCAAGCATAGACAAGGCTTACGAACACGCAGTCAGAGCCGAGAGCGAGGAAAAGAACGGAAAGACGCAGAAAGCAAAATACCGTACAGCACCCGGTACCCGATCCGACAATAAGAACGAAGCTGGTAAAAAACCGGAAGAAAAAGCCTCCCCGGAGAAAACGTCCGGAAAGGCTTTGACCGAAGCGGATTTTGAAAGCGCGGAGCAGTACGAACTCTACACCGTGATAGCAAACAGCGAAACAGCGCCGGGTCTGGAAGAGCTTATGGCAAGCACCGGACGCAGCGCCGAGCAGCTTGCCGAGATACTGCTCGACCTTGAGATAACCGGTAAGGTCATCTGCACCGGCAGCCGATACAGAACAGTGTGAAACAATGCACAATTATTGTTATAGTGCATTATAGAAGAATATCCGAGAAAACGCCCCGTATCGCAGCAACAAGCGCGCGGGGCGACAGCTTTATCTGCAAACCTATCCTGCCGCCGCTGATATAGAACTCGTCAAGTGACTCCGCGGAGCTGTGTACCACGGTCATGAACTGCTTTTTCATCCCGATAGGAGTACAGCCGCCGCGTACATACCCCGTCACCGCGGTAAGATCTTTGACGTGCAGCAGCTCAACGGATTTCTCTCCCACGCTCTTTGCCGCCTTTTTCAGATCAAGCTCCTTATCTACCGGGATAAGGAAGCAGTAGTAATTTCCGGTCTTTCCGCGGGCTACAAGGGTCTTGAACGTCATATCAAGCGGCTGCCCGAGCGCATTCGCGGTGGTTATGCCGTCAACGAATTCGTCGCACTCATACATCTGCTCGGTATAGGGTATCTTGTTCTTTTCAAGAAAACGCATAGCATTCGTTTTAGCTTCTTTTGCCATATTCTCCTCTTTTCAGCTTACTACGTTCTGCGGCAGGCCTTTCAGAAACGCAGAAAGGTTCTGTTCCGCTATCGAAAGCAGTTTCTTTCGGGTCTCGGCCGCCGCCCACGCTATATGCGGGGTTATGATGCAGTTCGGTGCGCCGAAAAGCGGGCAGTCCTCAGCCATAGGCTCGCGGCACAGCACATCAAGACCGGCTCCGGCAAGTCTGCCGCTTTCGAGCGCGTCCCTGAGCGCCTGCTCATCGACTACCGGACCGCGTGACGTGTTTATCAGCACTGCGCCGTCCTTCATCTTCGCGAATGCTTCCGCGTTCATCAGCTTTTCCGACTGCGGTGTGAGCGGACAGTGCAGCGTCACGATATCGCTCTCTTTCAGCAGCGTATCCATATCGACGAAAGGATACAGACATTCCGGCTTCTGTGTGCGGGAGTTGACAATGACCTTCATTCCGAAGGCTTCCGCCGCCTTTGCAACACGGCTTCCGATAGCGCCGAAGCCCACAACGCCGATAGTCTTTCCGGCAACGCAGCTTATGGGGTACGGGAAATAGGAGAAAGTCGGGCTTTTTATCCAGTCACCGTTATCTACGGATCTCCTGTATTTTTCAAGATTGCCGGACAGCTCAAAAATAAACGTGAACACAAGCTGAACAACGCTGTCGGTCGAATAACCGGGAACATTCGTCACAGTAATACCCTTTTCTCTCGCGCATTCAAGATCGACATTGTTGTATCCGGTCGCAAGTATGCCGATATATCTGAGGTTTGGTGCCTTCTCCATGACCTCGCGGGTAATGAGTGTCTTGTTGCATATTATCGCGTCTGCGTCCCTTACACGCTCGGCGGTCTGTGAGGGCGCGGTCACCCCGTATCTCACGACCGTACCGCAGGCAGCAAATGATGAGAAGCTGATATCGCCGGCAGTAACTGTATCGGCATCGGTAAATACTATTTTCATGCGGAACCTCCGTTTTGTCATACTATCTCTGTCCGGATATGAATTGGTATAATATTCGGATTATGTCAATCTGTACAAATAATACAGACCCTGAGTATTATATCACAAATTACGTTCAATTTCAACAGAAAACTGCTTGATTTATATGCCGTATCATCACTTTGCCGAAATAATCATTGTATATATAGAGTATATCCGCAATTAATTTCACAAAGGATATGAAAAACGATGTTAAATTTTTTATGATTTTTGTCAAAAATGGTATTGACATTATAATATCGGCGTGATATAATAAACATGATATAGTAATTATATTAGATTATTATATTCTCTGTGTTATGACATTATAATACATTTAAATTCATATAAAAACTATACAGGAGAACAGGAAATTATGAGCGAAATGGATTTTGGCAGTATGCTGTATAAACTGTATCACAGTGAGACCAAGCTTGAAGATGCTGTGATAAAAGACAACAAAAGCTGCGCCGGACTCACTGTAAACGAGCTTAATCTGATCGAATGCATACGCTCTCTTACCAAGAACTCCGAGGGTCCGAGCATAAGCGCGATCGCAAATGAGCTTGATATCACACGTCCGTCCACAACGGTAGCAGTAAACAAGCTCTGTGCCAAGAAGATCACGGAAAAAGAAGGCTGCTCCAACGACGGAAGATCGGTGCGGGTAAAACTCACAGCCAAGGGAGAAAAGGCTTATTCGGCACACCACTCATTCCAGAACACACTGGTCAAGGATATCAGGAAGAGTATGTCCGAGGATGAGTACAAAGCACTCACAGAGAGCCTTGTAAAGCTGAAGGATTTCATGGACGCGAAGCTCGAAAGCATTGCCGAAGAATGATGAATGATTTTTAACAGGTCGTATGACCTGTTAAAAAAATAAAGCAGCGATTTAGCAGTTAAAACCGTTTATGGGTGAAAGCAATAAATTATTTTGACAATGTTCAAAATAATTGTTGATAATAAAACAATCCAAATTTCAAACAGAACAACAGGAGGACAACAAAATGGGAATGGAATTCAATCGCAAGCTCCCCATACCGAAGCTCATAAAAGAGCTTTACCCGCTTTCGGATAAGGTAGCCGCAATAAAGGCAGAGCGCGATGAGCAGATCAAGGCAATATTCAGAGGTGAGGACAAGCGGTTTTTACTTATAATCGGACCCTGCTCGGCGGACAGAGAGGACGCTGTGATCGATTATACCTCACGTCTTGCAAAGGTGCAGGAAAAGGTGAAGGACAAGGTATTCATCATCCCGCGCATCTACACCGGAAAACCGCGCACAACCGGCGAAGGCTACAAAGGTATGGTACATCAGCCCGACCCGACATCCAAGAAAGAGAATATGCTTGACGGCATCGTCGCGGTAAGACGACTGCACACACGCGCCATTGAAGAGACCGGTCTTGTCTGCGCGGACGAGATGCTCTACCCGGAGAACTACCGCTATCTCTCCGACCTGCTTTCCTACAACGCGATAGGCGCACGTTCGGTAGAGGATCAGCAGCACCGCCTTACAGCGAGCGGCATAGAAGGTCCCGTAGGAATGAAGAACCCCACCGCGGGCGACTATTCGGTAATGCTCAACTCGATACTTGCCGCACAGAGCCCGCATATGTTCATTTACCGCGGCTGGGAAGTCGAGACCACCGGCAATCCTTACGCACACGCCATACTTCGCGGTTACACGAGCAAGCACGGCGAAAGCATTCCGAACTATCACTACGAAGATCTTAATCTGATCTATGAGATGTATCAGCAGAAGAATCTTGTGAACAAGACGGTCATAGTTGACTGCAACCACGCAAACTCCGGCAAAAAGTACCTCGAACAGATTAGAATAGCAAAGGAAGTCCTTTACAGCAAGCGCCACAATGATGAGCTGAACGGCTTTGTCAAGGGACTCATGATAGAGAGCTATATCGAAGACGGTGCGCAGAAGATAGGCGAGGGCGTTTACGGCAAATCCATCACCGACCCGTGCCTCGGCTGGGAGAAAACCGAAAAGCTGATCTACGAGATCGCGGATGTACTTTAAAGAGACTGTGCTATGTCTGCTGCGCTTACGCGCCTTGTCCTGCGCGGACGGCGCCAGCCCCCTTTAAAAAGGGGGCTGGACACCCTAAACCTTTTTGAATGAAAAAATTTCCCTGCTGCACCATGACATGGATGTCATAAGGAAGTTTTCCAGAGCGCCGCAAGGACGCGGCGCATACGAAAGAAAGCTTCCGAAATGCGGCAGGGATAATTTTACGGAGGAACCATGATATTTCCGGAAAGACTGCGTGAAGCTGTCGAAGCCAACGCACTGAAATATGACCGCAAGGAGCTCGCAAAAGCAGCCGCGGCAATATCCGAACGCTACCGCGAGGAAAAGGGCGACGGCTCACGGCTCGTTACAAAGGGCTGTGAGACCGCAGCATACGCGGCAATGCGTATGCCGGCAACATTCGCGGCGGTAAGCAACGCTCTTGAACACTCGCTTGCACATATCGGCTGCGGGATAGAGAGCGCCGCGGATATCGGTGCGGGGACCGGAGCCGCGGGCTGGGCGGTGTCCGAGCTTGCCGAAAGCCTGACCACCCTGCACTGCTTTGAACGCGAAGCTCAGATGCGCGAGCTGGGTAAGCAGTTAGCGGGCGAAGCGGAGATCGGTATAAATACGGAATGGTTCGGCTTCGACACAGCAAAGGACACACTCTCCCGGAGTTATGACCTTATAGTGATGTCATACACGCTAAACGAGCTTTCCGAAAGCGGCAGGGATCGTGCTGTCGATATGCTCTGGGAAAAGACGGATAAACTGCTGCTTATCGTAGAACCGGGAACAAAAGCAGGCTTCGCAAATATACAGAGAGCAAGAGAACGGCTGATAAAGGCGGGCGCGGATATAGCCTATCCGTGTCCGGGAAACGGGAGCTGTCCGCTGCCTGCAGACGACTGGTGTCACTTCACCGCGAGAGTGCAGCGCACAAAGCTGCACAAGCAGCTTAAAGGCGGAGATGTGCCGTATGAGGACGAGAAATTCTCCTGCATAGCGGCGGCAAAATGCGGCACAAATCCATGCGAAAGACGTATCCTGCGACATCCGCAGATATCAGGCGGATTTGTCGATCTGCGTGTCTGCGCCGACGGAGGAATCTCGGATATCAGGATAACAAAGTCTCAGAAAGAATTTAAGGCTGCCCGCAAATCCGACTGCGGAGACAGTATCTGAGTCCGCATATAAAAAAGAACGCTGATCTGATGTTCAGCGTTCTTTTTGCTGCTGATATATTGCCAGCTCCACTGCGTTTCAACCGGCGCCTGACATAAATAATGTGTCCTCAACAACTGCCTTATGGCAGTTGTTGTTCCGAAATCCGCAAAGCGGACTTCGGAAAGCCTTAAAAATACACTTTCAGCGTATTTTTAA
>CACZGM010000081.1 GCA_902780695.1 uncultured Ruminococcus sp.
GTCTGCTCATCAACCGTGAACAGGCTTCATAGCGCAGCTTGAAGCCTGTTCACGGTTGCAAAAGTGCAAGGAAAATCCCAAAATAATCAAATTTTTCTTGCACTTTTGTCCGACCGTAGGTCGTAATGAGCTTGACATCAAGAAATGTGTCCGCCTTAAAAATACGCTGAAAGTGTATTTTTAAGGCTTTCCGAAGTCCGCTTTGCGGATTTCGGAACAACAACTGCCATATGGCAGTTGTTGAGGACACATTTATTATTTCTTATCCGAAAGTATTTCCGACAAAATCAAACAGCCTGCCGTGATTTTACAGTAGGCTGTTTTCTGTATTGTTTCCAAAATGGAGTCTTCACCGACCCCACTGCATTTCAGTCAGATACTGCCCATAGCTGTACGCTCTGAAATACTGCATTAATTTAGGGTGTCCAGCACCCTTTTTTAAAGGGGGCTGGCGGGGGTTAGGGGGCAGCGCCCCGTCTCAAACTCTCTCAACGCCGATCTTTACGTCTTCGCCGTTGATGTTCCACTCCTTGGAGTTTGCAAATTCGCCTTCGGTGATACTGTCAGCGAGAACATCGCCAGCGATGGAAGCGGAATTCTTGTTGACGATCTCGATGAGCTTTGCGTTGCCTGCGAGCTTGACGTTGATGTGATCCATTACCTCGAAGCCGCTGTCCTTACGCATATTCTGGATCTTGCTCACGATCTCGCGGACGAAACCTTCTTCTATAAGCTCGGGGGTGAGCACCGTGTCAAGCGCGACTGTGATACCGCCGTCGAACACCGTGCAGTATTCTTCCTTCTGCTGCGCTTCGATCAGCAGGTCGTCCTTGGTAAGCTCTATCTCACCTATGGAAATATTCAGCTTCATAACGCCGGTGCTGTTGAGCTGTGCCATTGCCTCGCCGCTGTTGCCTGCGGATATCTCCGCGAGGGCGTTTTTGATCTCGCCTAAATTCTTGCCGTACTTCGGACCGAGGGTCTTGAGCTGCGGCTTGAAGTTGTAGGACGCAAATCCCGCCATATCGTCTGTGAATACCACGTTCTTCACATTCAGCTCATCTCTGATTATATCCGTGAAGAATACATCGAGCTTCGTGTCCGCCTTGACGTACATCGTGCTGAGCGGCTGGCGGTTCTTGCGGTTGGAAGCGTTTCTCGCGGAACGTCCGAGTACAACTATATCGAGCACCTCACCCATTTTCTTTTCGAGTTCGCTGTCGATAAGAGCTTCATCGTACTTCGGGTAGTCGCAGAGATGTATGCTCTCCGGAGCGTTCTTGTCAACGCTGAGTACGATATTCTGATATATCTCCTCTGTTATGAACGGAACCATGGGAGCAGCGCACTTGCAGACATTCACTATTGCCGTGTACAGCGTCATATATGCGTTCACGGTGTCCTCGGTAAGCTCCGGCGACCAGAAGCGCTCGCGGCTGCGTCTTACATACCAGTTGGAAAGCTCGTCAACGAAGTCCTGCATAGCCTTTGCGGCTTCCGGTATGCGGTAGTTCGCGAGGTTGTCGTCGGTGAGCTTTATCATCGTGTTCATTCTCGACAGCAGCCACTTGTCCATAACGGGCAGCTTGTTTACATCGAGAGTGTACTTCGTCGGGTCAAAGCCGATTATATCGGCGTACATGATATAGAAAGCGTAGGTGTTCCAGAGAGTTCCCATGAACTTACGCTGTCCCTCGATAACAACCTTGTCGTGGAACTTGTTCGGGAGCCACGGCTGCGAGTTGGTGTAGAAGTACCAGCGTATAGCGTCCGCACCGAGCTTTTCCAGTGCGTCGAACGGATCAACGGCGTTGCCCTTGGACTTGGACATCTTCTGTCCGTTCTCGTCCTGTACAAGTCCGAGCACGATAACGTTCTTGAACGGCTCGCGGTCAAACAGCAGTGTGGATATCGCAAGCAGCGAATAGAACCAGCCGCGTGTCTGATCGACAGCTTCGGAGATGAAGTCAGCGGGGAACTGCTGTTCAAACAGCTCCTTGTTCTCGAAAGGATAATGATGCTGTGCGAAGGGCATAGAGCCGGAGTCGAACCAGCAGTCGATAACTTCCGGAACACGCTTCATCTGCTTTCCGCACTTCGGGCATTTTATCGTAACATCGTCGATATAAGGTCTGTGCAGCTCGATATCGTCGGGGCAGTTATCGGACATCTCCTTGAGCTCCGCGATAGAGCCTATGCTGTGTCTGTGACCGCATTCGCATTCCCAGATATTGAGCGGAGTACCCCAGTAACGGTTTCTCGAAATTCCCCAGTCCTGAATGTTCTTCAGCCAGTCGCCGAAGCGTCCCTTGCCTATGCTCTCGGGTATCCAGTTTACCTTGTCGTTGTTAGCTATGAGCCTGTCACGCATCGCGGTCATCTTGATGAACCATGTCTCGCGCGCATAGTAGATAAGCGGGGAATTGCATCTCCAGCAGTGCGGATATTCATGCTCGAACTTCGGCGCGTCAAACAGCTTGCCGTCCTTGTCGAGGTCAACGAGCACCTTCGGGTCCGCATCCTTGACGAACAGTCCGGCGTAGGGCGTGTCGGCTGTCATACAGCCCTTTGCGTCAACGAGCTGAACGAACGGTAGATCGTAATTTCTGCCGACGCGGTTGTCGTCCTCACCGAAAGCGGGAGCAATATGAACGATACCGGTACCGTCGGACATGGTAACGTAGTTGTCGCATACGATGTAGTGACCTTTCTTGCCGGTCTTTGCGGCAGCGTCGCCGGTACACTTCATAAGCGGCTCATACTCTATGCGTTCAAGGTCTTTTCCGACATAGCTTTCGAGTATCTCATAAGCGGGCTTGCCCTCTTCTCCGAGCTTTCCGAGTACGGTGTCGAGCAGAGCTTCCGCCATGATGTAGGTATAGCCGTCGGCAGCCTTTACCTTGCAGTATTTCTCGTCGGGGTTGACGCACAGCGCAACGTTGGACGGGAGTGTCCACGGCGTTGTCGTCCATGCGAGGAAGTATTCGTTGTCTCTGCCGGCAATTTTAAAACGGACGATCGCGGAACGCTCTTTTACAGTCTTGTAGCCCTGCGCAACTTCGTGAGAAGAGAGCGGTGTTCCGCAGCGGGGGCAGTAGGGAACGATCTTGAATCCCTTGTAGAGCAGGTCCTTGTTGTAAATCTCCTTGAGAGCCCACCATTCGGACTCAATGAAGTCGTTGTGGTAGGTGACATAGGGGTTCTCCATATCAGCCCAGAAGCCGACTGTCTCGGAGAAGTCCTCCCACATACCCTTGTACTTCCATACGGATTCCTTGCACTTGTTGATGAAAGGTTCGAGACCGTACTTCTCTATCTGATCCTTGCCGTCTATGCCGAGCATCTTCTCGACTTCAAGCTCAACGGGAAGTCCGTGTGTGTCCCAGCCCGCCTTTCTCGGTACCATATAGCCTTTCATGGTGCGGTAGCGCGGGATCATATCCTTGATCGTTCTTGTGAGGACGTGACCGATATGGGGCTTTCCGTTTGCGGTAGGCGGTCCGTCATAGAATACATAGGAATTTGCTTTCGAGCGCATATCTATGCTCTTCTCGAAGATCTTGTGATCCTTCCAGAACTGCTTGGTCTGCTTTTCGCGCTGGACGAAATTCAGATCGCTTTCGACTTTCTTGTACATTGCTTTTCCTCCGTTTATATATTATGAAATTATTTACCTTTTGCTGTGCGTATATCAGACCTGATAAGGATATGTCTTGTTTACGGTCTGTGAAAATTCGTTCCACCTTTTTATCTTGCAGTCCGATATCTCGATCAGTGCAACACCGTCGCGTGAAACACATTCGCCGGTATTTGATCTGTATTCGTAATACCACTGTACGGCGGCGTTCTCTCCATCGCAGACGATCTTTCTGATATCCCACGCAGTCACGCTTCCGTCTCTGGTGAGCTTTTCAAACCACTGCTTTATCTGCGCGAGGTTGGTGTATGTCGCACCGTTTGTCTCGATATAGACCGCGTCCTGTGTGAATATGCCGTCCAGTGCCTGTATGTCCTTTCCTTTTGCGGCGTTGAGATATCTCTGTACCAGTTCTCTCATAGCTTTACCTCCGTATATTGATTTAATTTGTATTTTGAAGCGGCTTCCGGATCTCGTCACGATCCGGACATATCGCGAAGCGATACCACAATTATTCACTATTCACTTTTTATCGCCCGTGGGCGATAAAAAACGGTCTGTCCCGAAATAGGACAGACCGTATAGCCTGCTGTACCACCTGTTTCGTATGGGCTGTCACCCACTCTCCCGTAACGCAGGAGATGCGTCGGCAATTACTCCCCGGAGGTTTGGTCGCCGCGGCTCGGGAATGATCTTCGGTCAGACGCTACTCATGCCGCACTCACACCGTCTGCGGCTCGCTGGGTCTTTCGCATGGGACTTACTGTTTCCGTCACAGCCTTTTCAACAATACATTGATTATATCACGCACTGCGGCGTTTGTCAAGTATTTTGCTCCGATTTTTCTCCGCTTTCAGCCTTTATTTTGCGATATGCCTTTCAAGCCAGAAAGCGATATCGTTCATAACGTCGTCCTTGTTCAGTTCGTTGAGCAGTTCATGACGCGCACCGGGATAGAGCTTGATATGGACGTGCTTCATACCCGAATCGCGGAAGGCTTCAAACGCGCGCTTGACACCTTTTCCGTACTCACCGACCGGGTCTGCCCAGCCGGAAATGAACAGTACCGGCAGCTCCTTGTTCATTTGTGCGATATTCGCGGGGTCGGTCATGAAGAGTATGCCGCCCATCATGTCCCTGAATAGGCTGACAGTCGGGATAAATCCGCACAGCGGGTCCTCAATGTAGGCGTTCACTATCCCGGGGTCACGGCTTATCCAGTCGTAAGGTGTGCGCGGGTCGTCATATTTCTTGGTGTAGGAGCCGAATGCTATGCTGTTGAGCTTGGTGCCGTCCTTGCGGGGACCGTACATCTTCACGGCGGACTGCGCGAGAGTGTATCCCGCAGCTGCCACAGCTCTGGTCTGATGTCCCGTTCCGCAGATAATTGCGAGATCTGGCTTTTCC
Source organism: uncultured Ruminococcus sp. (assembly GCA_902780695.1). Taxonomy (GTDB): domain Bacteria; phylum Bacillota; class Clostridia; order Oscillospirales; family Ruminococcaceae; genus Ruminiclostridium_E. Next base: position 5,045 of record CACZGM010000081.1, read on the forward strand.
GGAAAGCGGATAAGATAGGTGCGCGTGAGGAAGCTGCCCATACTGTGACCGAAGAAGATGTACGGTATATCGGGATAGTCGATGCGCATCAGATCATGCAGAATATCCATATCATCGACAACGTGCTTCCAGCCGTCAGTCTCGCTGAAAAAACCGCGGTCCTCCGGTGCTGTGCAGGAGCCGCCGTGCCCGAGGTGATCGTTTCCGACAGCGACAAATCCGTGCTCCGCGAGAAAAGCCATAAATCCGTCATAGCGCTCGATGTGCTCGGCAATGCCGTGAGCAATCTGTACTATCCCGCGAGGTTCTGTATCGGGTATGCACATACGCGCGTGCAGTGTGTTTATGCCTGTGCTTGAAGGAAATGTAAAATCTTTGAATTCATGCATCTGCCTGACCTCCCAATAGATATTAATATATTATAAACGTTCTGTTACTTTTTATTATATACTTCCTGTCATTCTTTGTCAAGGCTGTATTGTCATTGTTCATTTCCGCCTCTGAAACATAACCGGAAAAAGAGAAAAATTTGATTTTGTTTTTACAAAAAAACGGGTGACATTTTCTGAATTATGTGGTATTATATAATATAGATAACTGCGTACCCGGATAAGCGGCGTGCGTAATAAAAAGTCCGAAAGGCTGTGAAAACAATGATCTACTGCGTTGAAGACGACAGATCGGTAAGAGAACTTATGGTTTATACACTGAAAGCCTCCGGGTTTGAAGTGAAGGGAATGGAAACCGGAAGAGAGCTGTTCGCCTCGCTCGAACCGGCAGACGCCGAGCTTGTGATGCTGGATATAATGCTGCCGGACGAGGACGGGCTTACTATCCTGCGTAAGCTGCGCGCCGACCCGACCTATGCGAATATACCTGTGATAATGGCGACCGCCAAAGGTACGGAATACGACAAGGTCAGAGGTCTTGACCTCGGAGCCGACGATTATCTCGCAAAACCGTTCGGCATGATGGAAATGGTGTCGCGCATAAAGGCTGTGCTCCGCAGATGCGGTCCCGAGAAAAAGACTGACCTGCTCAAGCTGGCGGGACTTGTCATTGACCCGGACGAGCATACCGTCACCGCCGACGGTGAACGTGTACAGCTCACGCTAAAGGAATACGAGCTTCTCAAGGCGTTCATGGAAAGCACCGGAAGCGTTCATTCCCGCGAACAGCTCCTGCATACGGTCTGGGGTACGGACTTCACCGGCGAGACCCGCACGGTAGATGTACATATCGGAACTCTGCGCACCAAGCTCGGTAAATACGGCGACCTCATCAAGACCGTGCGCGGTGTCGGCTACCGTATGGAGCGGAATCTATGACCCAAAGGATATTCCGTTCGGTCCTGCTCTCCGCCGCACTTGTATTCGTCGCTTCTATAATCATGAGTACATGGGTGCTGTACAACTATTATTCCGATACCTATCACAGCCGTCTCGAATCGCAGACAAAGCTTACGGCGCACGCGCTCGCCAATGAGGGAATGACCTTCTTCAAGGGACTGAATGCCAGCGACTACCGCGTGACTTGGATCGCCGAGGACGGGACGGTGCTGTATGACACCGATTACGATGCGAAGAAGCTGCCGAACCATTCGGACAGGGAGGAGTTCGCCGACGCAAAGGCACTCGGCTACGGAGAGAGCACCCGTGTGTCGGAGACTATGGGGAAAAAACAGTTGTATTCCGCGCAGAAGCTGCCGAACGGTTCTGTGGTGCGTCTGTCCTGCTCGGAAATATCTCTTCTTTCTCTCGTGCCTATAATGATCCTCCCGCTTATACTGATTCTTCTGTTCGAGGTACTTCTTGCGCTGCAACTTGCGAACAGACTGTCCAAAAGCATCGTAAAGCCGCTGAACGAGATAGATCTTGACGCTCCGGAAATATACACCGACACCTATACGGAGCTTATGCCGCTGCTGTACCGGCTTGAGCATCAGCAGAAGGAACTGAGGGATCACGAGGAACAGCTCCGCAAGAAGCAGAACGAGTTCAACGCCGCGACCGAGAATATGAGCGAGGGACTAATACTTCTCAACAACAATTTCATAATATTAAGCATCAACAAGACCGCTTCAAAGCTGCTGGGAATAAGTCACTTCGGCGTGGGAAAGTCTCTGCCGGAGCTCAACCGTTCGCTTGATCTGCTTGAACTGATAGAGACCGCATACTGCGGTGAGAGCTGCGAAACGGTAATGAGCATAGACGGTCTCGAATACCGCTTCAGCGCCAGCCCGGTGCTTTCCGGCGGCGAGACTGCGGGTATAGCCCTGCTGATACTCGATATTACCGAAAAAGAACGTTCGGAGCAGATGCGCCGGGAGTTCACGGCTAACGTTTCACACGAAATAAAAACCCCGCTCCACTCAATATCCGGCTATGCCGAGATAATGCGGAACGGGCTTGTTAAGCCGGAAGATATAGGCGAATTTGCCGATCGCATATATTCCGAGACACAGCGAATGATAACGCTGGTCAACGATATAATCAAGCTGTCAAGACTGGACGAGGGCGCGGATACTCTGTTGTTCGAGGAGACTCACCTGCTCGAAATAGCGGAAAAAGTTGCAACGTCGCTTGAACACGCTGCCGAATGGGCAAAGGTATCTCTTTCCGTTGCCGGCGACGACGTAACGGTGACCGCTGTACCGCATCTTGTCAGCGGCATAATCTACAATCTCTGCGAAAACGCGATAAAGTACAACCGCGAGGACGGCTCGGTATCGGTGATGATAAAGGACTGCGGCGAATACGCGCATGTAGCTGTCAGCGATACCGGAATAGGCATACCGGCTGATCAGGTGGGACGTATTTTCGAGCGCTTCTACCGTGTGGACAAAAGCCGCTCGAAGCAGGTCGGCGGTACGGGTCTCGGACTGTCGATAGTAAAGCATTCCGCGGCGCTGCTCGGAGCCGAGATAGAGGTTGAAAGCGTAGTGAACGGCGGAACGACGATAACCGTCCGGCTGCCGAAAGAACAGATATGACCGGGATACATAACGCGGAACTGCGGTGTCCCGGTTATTTTATTACCGCTCCGGGAATACTGAAGTCCTCGTCCCAGATGCTTCCGGCATAGTATGATGAGCGCATGGACTGGCTGCCGTTCTGCCCGACGATGATGTGGTCGATTATTTCAATGTCAAAAGCACGGAAATGACGCACAATGTCCCGTGTGGCGATCATGTCGTTCTTTGATGCGGTAAAGACGCCGCGCGGGTGGTTGTGTGCGATTATCAGCCTGTCACAGCCGCATTCCACGGCAAAATTCATAAGCGCCCTGATCGAGAACCCGACAGAACAGATCGTTCCGTCGGCTATTTTCTTTTCCCGTATCAGTTTGAGCTCGGAAGTCACGGCTGCGGCACGCACCTCTTCATTATCCGTTTTCATGAATATGCCCTCAAAATATCTGCATATATCGTCTATGCCCTCCGCAAAGCACTGATCATTGCGGAGCTGTTTTGTACTCATATAGTATGACGCAGCCTGCGGCAGCAGTTTCAGGAACGTTGCTGCGTGTTCACCGAGCCCTTTTATTTTAACAAGCTCACTGTACGGCGCGTCCAGCACATCGCTCAGCTTGCCGCCGAATGCGTTTAGTATCGTATGTGCAAGTTCGTTTGTGTCCTTCTGAGGCACTGCATAAAACAAAAGCAGTTCAAGTATCTGGTGGTCGTTGAACGATGTCAGACCGTTTTCTCTGAACTGCTTTTTCATTCTTTCTCTGTGCCCCTTGTGCAGTCCGGGGTTTCTTGAAGCCATAATTTTTTGAATCTTACCGCCGTACAGCGGCAGTTTCCTCCTTTATGATTTTATCAGGTATGCGCGGCAGGGCGCTCCGTCACAACCGCCGAAATTAAGCGGAGCTGCACTCAGAAAGTATCTGCCCTCGGGTACGTCATCGAGGACGATTCCTTCGAGCAGGGCTATACCGGCTCCGAGAAGTATAAGGTGTACTTCTTTCGGCGCGTCCTCGGGTCCGACGGTCTGGCTCTCGTTCCCGATAAGGCATATACCTGCCTGTGAGAAGGCTTTTGCGGCTTCGGCGGTAACAGTGGCTTTGCCGGCGATAAGTATGCGTTTTGCGGCACCGGCGGCTCTCGCGGCTTCCATGATGTTCACAACGTCGCCGCTGTAAAGTTCACCGTCGTGCCTTGTGACGTAGCAGTCCCCGACATATACAGAAAGCTCGGTCTGATCTATCGTCCTGCCGTCATTTATGAAGTGGAACGGCGCATCAACATGAGTACCGTTGTGAACGCACATTGAGATATCGGTGAGGTTGTACTCGCTGCCCTCGTCCATGCTCATGACACGCTTGTACTGCGGTCCGGCATCGCCGGGAAACAGCCTGCATGAAAAAATCTCCTGTGAAATGTCAATTATCATACAGTATCACCGCCCATTCTACTCTTTTATCAATTATATCATAGCTTTTACAATTTGTCAATTATTGATCCGGATCACGGAAAATATTTCTGTATTTTTCCGAAAAACTATTGACAAACCGAGATGTGCGTGCTATACTGTGTATAACGTATATATACAATATTCCGGAGGCAATATGGATATCATCTTGAAAAACTCATCTGATGAGCCTATCTACCAGCAGATAGTGACACAGGTGAAAGCGCAGATAATGAACGGGTCGCTGGCAGCGGGGGACGCCCTGCCGTCAATGCGTACACTTGCGTCACAGCTGCGCATAAGCGTCATAACGACAAAGCGTGCTTATGAGGAGCTCGAACGCGACGGCTACATCGAAAACTTCGCGGGGAAGGGCTGCTTCGTCAAGCGGCAGAATACCGATTTTCTGCGTGAGGAGGGCGTGCGGCAGACCGAAGCTCTGCTTGCGAAAGCCTGTGAAAAGGCGCGTATGTGCGATCTCACGCTCGACGAATTGAAGGAAATGCTTGAAATCATGTATGAGGGTAACGAAAATGACTGATTATGAAAACGCAATCGAGATCAACGGTCTCACAAAGAAATACGACGGCTTTACGCTGGATAACGTGAGCTTCAGTGTGCCGAAAGGCTCGATAATGGGATTTATCGGGCAGAACGGTGCGGGCAAGACTACTACTATCCGTGCGCTTCTCAACATAATAAAGACGGACGCGGGCAGTATAGAGCTGCTCGGACTCGACCATATAAAGAATGAGTACGACATAAAAGAGCGCATTGCGGTGGTATTTGACGAGCTGCCGTTCCACGACAGTTTCACCGGAAATGCGCTGTCAAAGATGTTCGCGGGACTGTACGGCGCGTGGGACGAGAAGCGGTTCCTTGAGCTGTGCGACAGGTTCGGGCTTCCGATGAAGAAGAAGCTCGGCAAGTTCTCAAAGGGCATGAAGATGAAGATGCAGATCGCGACCGCTCTTTCACACAACGCCGAGCTGCTGATAATGGACGAGGCAACGACGGGACTCGACCCCGTTGTGCGAAACGAGATACTCGATATGTTCCGTGAGTATCTCATGGACGGGGACAAGTCGATACTTATGTCTTCTCACATCACAAGCGACCTCGAAAAGATCGCGGACTGCGTAACGTTCATCGACAGGGGAAAGATACTGCTCACCGGCTATAAGGACGATATTCTTGAAAGCCATGGCATGATGAAATGCACTAAAGCAGATTTTAAGGAGATATCTCCCGAAGATTACATCAGTGCGCGGCTGAATGACTTCGGCGCGGAGCTGCTCGTCGCGGACAGAGCTGCGGCGGCGAAGAAGTACTCCGGCGCGGAAACGGAAAAGACCACACTTGAAGAGATCATGCTGTTCTACGTCAACAGGGATAAAAAGGAGTGGCAGTAATGGAGACTTTGAAAAGAGGCAGCTTCGTGAAGCTGCTTTATCGTGAGGTATATCTCGCGAAAAAAGATATGCGCGTGGGAACGATATTGTTCTTCGCGTTCGCGCTGTTCTGTGTGCTTATTATGATCAGCTTCGAGCACGGAAACATCGGGAAAATGATACATTACGTTTTCGGGAACGCCGAGACCGAGGAAGCCCGCCTGCTCAACGAGGAAAAGATATCGCAGATTCGCGACAGTATTTTCGGTATGATGAAACTGTTTCCCGTGATAATGGGCTGTCAGTTCTTAATGGCGGGGCTTGATGTATCGGGGCGTGACGAGCTCCTTTCGTGGCAGCGTTTTGCCCGCTGTTCACCCGTGTCACCCGCGAGACGCGCGGCGGCCAAGACCGTGATGAGTCTGATATACTTATGTATCTCGGTCTTTCTTGCTGTGCTGTATATGAACATAGTCGGCGCGGTGCAGGGCAGGGGTGTAACAAGCGGCGAGTACGCGCTCGCGTTTACAGTGGTTGCGTTTATGGCTGCGTTCTGTACGCTCGGGCAGATATACACGATGATCCTGCACAGTACTGAAAAGGGTATGCTCGCGCTTCTCGGAACGATAATGGTGCCGATGTGGATATTCGCATTTGTAAACGGAATGGGCAAGCACAACGAAGATATAGAGCTTGACGTCATAACTGCGTCCTGCGAAAAGCTGATGCCGTTCCTGCCGCTGATAGTGCTCGGCGTGTTCGCGCTCGGCTTCGCGGCGATGTACGGACTTTACAAAAGGAGGGAGAAGTAATGTCGGGACTGCTTTATAAAAACTTCTACGTCAACCGCGCATCATTCATCTTCTCTCTTATAACGCAGGCTGTCTGCTCGCTCGTGATAATCCTGATGCTCATATTCACGGGCGGCAGAGAGCTTAACGAAGATGCTATGCGGGAAACGATATTCATCTTCACGCTGGTTTACTATCTCGGTTCCATGCTTCCCGCAATGGCATCGGGCGAGGTGTTCAGAACGGACGAGAGCAGACCTGCCTGCGCATTCGCCATGTCCTCTCCCGCCGGTGCGAAAGGACACGTCGAATCAAAATATTACTACATTCTTGTCGTAAACCTCGCGATACTGTTTATGGGATTTCTTACTGATGTGTTCTCAACAGCGATGACGGGCGGAAGGCTCTCGCTCACGCTCGTGCTCGTGATGATATTCTGCTGGCGCTTACTTGTTTCGGCGGTGGAGATACCGTTCATGATACGCTTCGGCTCGGAGCACGGAATGCAGATAAAGGGTGCTGTCGTGGCGTTTGTTCTGATGCTCGGCATGATATACTTCCTGTTCGGCGACATTTCGTGGATGCTCGACGCGGAAGATCCCGTGAAGGGCATTATGGATATGCTTCAGAGCGGTGATATTGTATTATGGCTCGGACTTTTCCCGATATTCTCGGTAGCCGCGTATTATCTGTCGTGCAAGCTGTCTGTCAGGATCTTCAGAAAGGGGGCGGAGAACTATGAGCAATAGTAAGAAGCTTACCGTGAAGCGTCTTGTGATCTTCCTTGTCCTCGCGTTCTTCCCGTTCTATATCATCATTCCGGTCATGTATTCGTATTTCGGCGAGCCGATATTCGTGAGTGAGAACGAAAGCGTGATCGTCGCGAATTACGTTGTCGGCGTGTTCGGTATGATGATACCGTCGATAGCGCACATCATCACCCGCCTTGTGACAAAAGAGGGATTTAAAAATACTTACCTCGGGCTGAATACAAAGGGGAAAATTGGTTATTTCATCGCGTCCGCTGCCGTACCGCTTGCGTATTCCTTTATAAGTATGGTGCTGATATGGCTGATATTCAGCGGTGAAACGGGATTGTTCGGTCTTTTCTCCGGAACAGACAATACTACGGCGGGAATATTCCTTTTACAGATCTCGTATTCGGTGATATGCTGCTTCCCTGCGTTCGGCGAGGAATGGGGCTGGCGCGGGTATATGATGCCGAAACTGCTTGAGCTCATGCCTAAGCCTGCCGCCGTGATTGTCGGCGGAGTTATCTGGGGACTCTGGCACGCTCCGCTTACGGTGACGGGTCATAATTTCGGAGTTGACTATCCCGGATATCCGTTTGTCGGAATAGCCTGTATGTGCCTTATGTGTACGCTTATGAATGCGTTCCTTACGCTTATCACGGAGAAGACGAAGTCGGTATATCCTGCCGCGTTCACACACGCGCTGAACAATAATCTCGGCATGGGAGTGATGGGTTCTTTGTTTGCCGGCGAAAAAGTGACGGAGGTGTTCGGGAACACCGGTACGGTGGAAACGTTTCTCATCTATTCCGCTGTTCTCGCGGTGCCGGGGATCATCAGCCTTGTACTTTTTATGAAGAAGGACAAAAGACCGGAGACTGCGCTTAAAGATGCCGCTTGAAAACGAATGTTTTCCGGATAATTAATGCGTCCTCAACAACTGCCTTATGGCAGTTGTTGTTCCTAAATCCGCAATGCGGATTTAGGAAAGCCTTGAAAATACACTTTCAGCGTATT
>CACZGM010000082.1 GCA_902780695.1 uncultured Ruminococcus sp.
ATAGCCGTCGATCTTCTGCAGACACTTGCCGGCAGCATAGAGTTCGGTAAAGCTGTAATATCCACGCCGCAGAAGCACGATGAGGTTATTGCATATACTTCACAGCTTGCTCATGTTGTATCGAACGCGTATGTCAAAAGTCCCGCAATGCTGAACTACGACGGATTTTCGGCAGGAAGTTTTCAGGATCTTACCCGTGTTGCAAAGCTCAATGAGTATATGTGGTCCGAGCTTTTCATGTGCAACAAGACAGCACTGCTGAACGAAATAAACTGCATACTTGAACATATAACCGAATACCGTGACGCTATCGTTAACAATGATACGGAAAGGCTTACCGAGATACTGCGTGACGGACGTGTACTCAAAGAAAAGAGCATAGAGCTCTACAACAAGTAGGTGCTGTATGAAAAAAGCTAACAGACTTGCGTTCAATGTTGCTTTCTGCGGCATAGTTACGGCGCTTGCGGTTGTGTTCATGTTTCTCAGCATTATTCCGTCTTTCGCGTATGTAGTACCTGCGTTTGCCGGAATGGTCATCTGGACTGTAACTCAGCACATGAACGTCAAATGGGCATATCTTTGCTACGGTGCGGCGTGTCTTATCTCGATAATGCTTATCCCACAGCCGGAAGCGAATATGTATTTTGTTTTCTTTTTCGGCTACTACCCTACCCTTTGCATAGTTCTCGAAAAAATCAAAAATAAACTCATCCGGTTTTTCGTGAAACTCGCTATTTTCAATGCTTCGGTAATTCTCGCGTACAATCTGTTTGTACTGCTGTTTCCGCTTGAAAACGCACTTGAAGGAATGGAGTTCTTCGGCGATTTCGCTATCTATGCTTTCTGGGGATTCGCCAATATTGCTTTTGTCATATACGACTTTGCACTCGCAACTCTCAAAGAAGCATATATAAAGCTGATTAAGCCGAAAATTGCAGCAAAACTCAAATAAAGGACAATGCGATTATCCATATAGAAGAATTGCCCCTGAGCGTTTCAAAACACTCGGGGCATTAAGTTTTTCCGGTTACTGAGAAAATAATGAATACAGAGGTCAGAAACAAATGAAACCACAGATTTTTGAACCGATTGAATACCGAAAAGAATATGAACCGCTTTTACTTGATTTTTTGAGAAGATGCCTGCCAGAATCTCACAGATATCTGAATATTGACGGACGGCATAGTTATTATCTGAACATAAAAGATCATTTTGTAGGATTCTGGTGTATGTTTGATAATAATAATAATATCATTGGAACAGTTGCTGTTTCGGAACTGGACAGCCAAAGCTGTGAACTGAAATCATTTTATCTGTTGGAACAATATCAAGGAATGGGATACGGGAAAAAGATGCTTGTGTATGCCATAGAACAAGCTAAAAGTCATGGCTATAAGAAAATGTTTCTTGATTCCTTGTCCTCAAGTACAAGAGCAATTGCGTTATATCGGAAATTTGGATTTAATGATACCGAAAAGTATAATTCAAATATTCATGCAGACGTATTTATGGTTTTAGACCTGTAATTGTCTATCCGGTTCAAAAATATATACCAAACACAGTGCCGCCGGGCATTTCAGAGCGCCGGCGGCAATATTTCTGTATTGGTATAAATCAATGTCTTTTTATGCGTTACTGTCTATCAGGCTCTTTGCAAACCACTTGACCTCCGGCTCTTCCGCGATCTCCCAGAGTCTCGATGTGCAGACTGTCAGTTCGCCGGAACCGGTCTTGATACGATACAGCAGGCCGAGTTTTTCGGCTCTTGACGGATTGTCTATCACCCATACATCGGGTATTATATCCGTGCCGTCGAGGTTCTCACAATGACTGTGCATAACGATATTGAACCACTGCGCAGTTGTGTGGTCTTCTGTCGGGAATGACGCAAGCAGAGCGCTCTTGTTATCTGTAAGGAGTCCCATTGTTCCTATAGGAAGAGGCTTGTTCATGCTTTCGGATATCGACCTGAACATAGGATAGCACCAGAAATCCGTGCAGTATGTACCCGGGAGTTTGTCTGTCGGATCCGGTATGTATATAGTCTTTATTCCCTTTTCAAGACGCCCCAGAGCCTCTTCTTCCGTATGACTGATCTTTATCGTCCTGCCGCCGAAAGATATACTGTCTTCGGAAACAGAGATATCAATGTCAGGATAAACAAAAAACTCGTATGTATTACAGATCTCTGTATTTTCGACCGAAAGTTTCAGCTTGTAAACCGCCGGTGCGGATATGCTGTCTGCCTTGAAGCTCACTTTGCCGAGCCTGTTCACCCGCTTTTCATTCTTTACACGGATATTACCATACTGCTCAACCGAACCGTCAAACTCTATCGTATAGCTTACAAGTTCAGCCGAAAAATCCGGATCAGTATTGAATAAAGTAATGCCGATATCGATACTTTCATCTGCCCGGAAAACAAACTTTTCAAATTCAGCCATTATCACAGTGGAATTGCAGAACTGTCGCCATTTTTCGGCAGTAACAGTGCCTTTCGGCTGCATTAGAGAGTTGAGAACACCGACAAGTGCTGTTCCCTGCCCTGTGAAATCCTGAATATCAAGAAGCTGGAATCCCGAAAGCTCTTCCGATTTCAGTGCGGCTTCTATCTCGCGTTTGTAGCAGTCAACCGCAAGAGCTCCCGATGCTCTGAAAAAGCTGCCGGCATAATCAGAAATTCCTTTCTGTGCTGCTCTTTCCTTGTAAATAGCGAGATTTTCTGCTTTCAGAGCTCCGGTGTATTTTTCGATCTCACCGTAATCCGGATAAGTCTCGTACTGACCGACCTCGTGCGAAATAACCGGAACTTCCGGAATGAACGCTTCGGTGCTGCCTGCTTCAACTTCCTTAACTCCGGTTCCGTACTGTATCAGTATCTTTCCGCCTTCTGACGACTCTCCGGCAGTCTCCGGAACAATGATCTTATCGTAATTGTGAACAGTGTTCGGAATATCGGTCTGGATAAATCCCTGCGGCGCGTCACACATCGCATACGATCCGCGGTATAGTCTGTCCCGCGACAGACGGACTCCGCTCAGGAAATCAGAGTTTTCAAGCACACATGGCCAGAACTGGAAATTGTTTGAACCGTCGGTATATAGATGCCTGTCGTCTTCGCTTTTGTAGCGGGCAAGTATGCCGTTCAGTACTTCCTTGCTGCCCCATAGCTCGTTGCCGAGCGACATCATCACGAATGACGGGTGATTCCCGAATTCTTTCAGTATGCGTGATCCTTCTTCGATCAGATAACGCTGCTCATCATTGATCTCGTCTTCTATCGTTCCCCAGAAAGGAAGCTCCGGCTGCATATATATACCGAGAATATCAGCAGCTGTGAAAGCTGCATCGGGCGGGCAGCAGGTATGGAAACGGTAATGATTTATGCCGAACTCTTTTGCCGTCCCCATGACTTTAAGCCAGCTCTCAACATCTGTCGGCGCGTATCCGGTGAGAGGGAATATCATTCCGTCATGCTTTCCGCGGAGAAATGTTTCTCTGCCGTTGATCAGAAGTTTTCTGCCTGCTTTTCCGAGCGTTCGTATTCCGAAGCTGACTGTCTGCATTTCACCGTTTGAAGCCACACACAGCTTCAGCAAATCGGGTGAGAATTCGTCCCATGTCGGCAAAGCGTTTTCGGGAACATAAGTGATCTTGTTCTCACCTTTTTTCAGATCTACAGTATCCGTTCTGCCGCCCGATACTGTGACATAAGCCTCGCACTTTTCTGTCGAAGTGCATGAGAATACTACCTTCTCCGGCGTTGTTTCCGAAAGTATCTTAATATCGTCTATGTGTACCCGAGGGCGTATGATAAGCTCGACATCACCCGTTATACCGAGCCAGTTGGTCTGAGTGTCGGGTGATGTCATGTGACCGCCTTTTGTTGGATAATCTACGTTAGAGACCCATAGATCAAGACTGTGCATTCCTGCTGTCAGTTTCGGAAGCTTATATATGTGAGGAGTACACAGAGAATCACAATCGCCGCACCTTTTTCCGTCAACATACAGAACCGTCTTCCTCGTGCGTTCGAGACGCAGATAGAGTTCTTTATCAAGCCATTCTTCCCGGACGGACAGATCACGTCCGAACCAAGCGGCTCCCTCATATTTATATGGGTCTGTGAGATAACCTTCCGCACGTTCATTGCTTTTCGGGCTTTTCCTTGCATGGGAAACCGTGTCCGGAAGTATGATCTCATCATGGTATATTCCGCTGACGGGATCTCCGCACGATTTGTCAAGTTCGAGCTTCCATTTTCCGCTGAGGTCGATCTTATTCATATAATCAGTCTCCGAATGAAATTCCTATATTCTTTCCCGTTATAACAAGCTCGTCGTCCGGAAGGACAAATTTAGTCTTCATAGCAACATCGGTCAGCTTGTTTTCGGTGATCTTTCCATCGACCTTTGCGACCGTATAACCGAATTTCTTCATTTTTATAAGTTCCGCTGCTCTTGCGCCGAATTTTGTCGCAAGTACACGGTCATACGCGGAGGGACTGCCGCCGCGCAGCATATGTCCGGGAACAACTGCTCTTGTCTCGAAACCGGTCATTTCCTGTATCTGCTTTGTAATGCGGTTTGTAGCGGTTGTATATCCCTGTTCAGCCCTTTCCTTAACACGCTGCTTTTTCTTCATAGCGGCTTCATAAACGTCCATTGCGCCTTCTGCAACAGCTATGATCGAGAAGGTCTTTCCGGCTTCGGCTCTCTTTTTGACTGCTTCGACTACTTTATCTATATTATAAGGGATCTCCGGAATAAGCACGATATCGGCACCGCCGGCTATCCCTGCATAAAGCGTGAGCCAGCCTGCCTTGTTTCCCATTATTTCAACAACCATTACTCTGCTGTGAGAATCTGCTGTCGTGTGTATGCGGTCGAGAACATCGGTAGCGATATCCACTGCCGTATGGAATCCGAATGTAACATCTGTTCCCCATATATCGTTATCTATGGTCTTCGGAAGTCCTATAACATTAAGACCCTCTTCGGAAAGCAGATTGGCAGTCTTGTGTGTACCGTTGCCGCCGAGTGTGAGAAGGCAGTCAAGCTTCTGAGCCTTATATGTCTTCTTCATCTCGGAGACCTTGTTCACATTGTCTTCTTCTATGACCTGCATCATTTTATAGGGAGTACGCTTTGTACCGAGTATTGTACCGCCGCGAGTAAGTATTCCTGTAAAATCATAGGGCGACATCTTCTCGCAGTCATTGTGTATCAGACCGTAGTAACCGTTGTGTATTCCGATAATTTCAACCTTATCCTCTCCGAAAAGCTGATAGCAGCCCTTAGCTGCTCCTCTGATAGTAGCATTGAGACCCGGGCAGTCGCCGCCGCTTGTAAGGATTCCGACTTTCAGTTTTGCCATTTTTATTCCTCCTGTGCTTTATTTCTGCCCCCCTTGCATTCTACATAAAGAGCGGCATTTTCTGACAAATATACTGTATATAATTATACACATTTTTCGAGAAAAGTCAATATAATTAAGTAATATTTTTGTGCATAATTAATAAACGCCGTGCGGATTGCAATAATTGCACGGCGTTTATAACTAATTATTTTGGTTTACTTAAGGAATCCGTTGATTATCTGCTCTTCCGCTTCTGTCTCGGTAAGTCCGAGTGTCATCAGCTTTATGAGCTGTTCGCCGGCGATCTTTCCGATCGCTGCTTCGTGAACGAGCTGAGCGTCAACGTTGTTTGCTTCAAGGCAAGGAACCGCAAGTATGCGTCCGTTGTCCATGATTATAGAATCGCATTCGGTATGACCGCTGCACGGAGCGTTGCCGATTATGCAGGCATCAAGCTTCTGATAGGAATTGTCTCTCGCTACAGAGCGGGAAACAACATCGGCACTGGAACCCTCTTCATTCAGAGATACCTTATAGACGCTTATAGCGCTCTGTGTTCCGTGTGTCATAAGCCTTTCGCGTACAACGAGCTTTGCGTCTTTCTTCAGCTCGGCTACAGTCTTGCGGTGTGTGGAATCCACGCCTTTTATCTGAGCCATTTCCATTTCCATGGTGCTTCCCTCTTCCATGTAGACTTCCGTTACAGGGTCGAGGATACGCTTGCCCGTTCCGTCGCCGGAGCCGTAGTGCTTCTCGACATACCGCACCTTTGAGTTCTTTCCGATATAGAAACGGTGAATACCGTCATGCTCGGAATCCTGACTTCCGCAGTTGTCGATACCGCAGCCCGCAACGATAAGCACATCACAGTCGTCACCAATAAAGAAATCGTTATAAACCGTTTCTTTAAGCCCGCTCTCGCTGAGGACTACAGGAATATGCACACTTTCGTTCTTTGTGCCGGGCTTAATGCGGATATCAATACCGCTTCCCTCGGTTTTAGACTGTATATCTATGTTTGCAGTGGTGTTTCTCTGCACCGACTGTCCGTTGGCGCGGAAATTGTATGCTCCCTCCGGAACATCGTGAAGCTCCGCTATTTCTTTTATAAGCTGCAGCTGTACAGCATCCATTTTAAGCATACTCACACCTCCGAATCCGCGATCTTCTGACATACGTTCACTGCATATTTGGTTCCGATTATCTCAGGGAGTATTTCGTCCTTAGTGCCTTGCTTTACGATCTTGCCTTCTGCGAGAACGATGATCTCATCCGCTATTTCAAGAATACGTTCCTGATGGGAAATAACAACGATAGTGCGGTCTTTTGAGCTGTTTCTCATGTTTTCAAAAATTCTTATGAGGTTTTTGAAACTCCAGAGATCTATACCGGCTTCCGGTTCATCAAAAAGCGCGAGCTTGACATTGCGTACAAGCACTGTAGCTATCTCTATTCGTTTGAGTTCACCGCCTGAAAGCGATGAATTGACCTCGCGGTTGATATAGTCCTTTGCGCAGAGCCCGACTTCCGAAAGATATTCACACGCTTCCGCAACTTTAATTGGCTTTCCGGCCGCGATACGAAGAAGATCAAGCACAGTCAGGCCTTTGAAACGGACAGGCTGCTGAAACGCAAATCCTATACCGAGTCTTGCACGTTCTGTTATGTTCTTATCGGTTATATCGGCTCCGTCAAAGTATATCTTTCCGGCGGTATTCTTTTCGATACCGGCGATAAGCTTTGCGAGCGTTGATTTTCCGCCGCCGTTCGGACCGGTTATTACAACAAACTTGTTGTCCGGTATTGTGAGACTGATATCACGGACTATCTCAATGCGGCCGTCATCGCCGTCTGCGCCGAAGGATATATTTTTAAGTTCAAGCATTTTATAGCTCCTTTCGGGTTCCTTTTATGCCGTATCCGACGGGAAAAGTGCCGGAGAACAACATTACATTATATTATACCACAATTATACTTTTTTTGCAATATATTTTTTTGACAGTTATTGCGTCAAAAGTATTATTGACATACAGGACGTATTATGGTATAATTTTTTTGTAATATTAAACACCATTCTGTTAAGAACGTGTCGGAAAAGGAGTATTTTTTTATGAGTTCAAACGTAAGACCGGAAAGTATGGAAAGAATTACAACAGAGGCTCTTGCAAACGCGTTTATCGACGAGCAGGTAAAGGAGCTTAAAGCACAGATAGGCGATAAAAAGGTGCTGCTCGCTCTGTCCGGAGGTGTTGACAGTTCCGTTGTTGCTGCTCTGCTTATTAAAGCGGTCGGAAAGCAGCTTGTCTGCGTTCATGTCAATCACGGACTTCTCCGCAAAGGCGAGCCCGAACAGGTCGTTGAAGTGTTCCGCAATCAGATGAATGCAAACCTTGTTTATGTTGACGCTGTTGACCGTTTCCTTGACAAACTCGCGGGAGTTGCCGAGCCTGAGCGCAAGCGCAAGATAATCGGCGCTGAATTCATCAGAGTTTTTGAGGAAGAAGCCCGTAAGCAGGACGGTATTGAGTTCCTTGCACAGGGAACGATTTACCCTGACATTCTCGAAAGTGACGGAGTTAAGGCTCACCACAATGTCGGAGGACTTCCCGAAGATCTGAAATTTGAGCTTGTTGAGCCCGTGAAGCTGCTGTTCAAGGACGAGGTGCGAGTAGTAGGCAAGGCACTCGGACTCCCCGACAACATGGTTTACCGTCAGCCCTTCCCCGGTCCCGGTCTCGGTGTGCGCTGCCTCGGAGCTATAACGCGTGATCGTCTCGAAGCTGTTCGTGAAAGCGATGCGATACTTCGTGAAGAATTCGCGAAGAACGGTCTTGAAGGAAAAGTATGGCAGTATTTCACAGCTGTTCCGGATTTCAGATCTGTAGGTGTTAAGGACGGTAAACGTACATTCGCTTATCCGGTTATTATTCGTGCCGTAAATACAAAGGACGCTATGACCGCTACCGTAGAGAACGTACCTTTCGAGCTTCTCCAGCATATTACAGCCCGAATTACTTCCGAGGTCGAGAATGTTAACCGCGTTCTCTTTGACCTTACGCCCAAGCCCAGCGCTACAATAGAATGGGAATAAGAAGTATCTGCTTCGTTTGTCACGGGAACATCTGCCGCTCACCTATGGCGGAATTTCTGTTTAAGGAAATGCTTCGCCGGCGCGGATTGGAAGACTGCTTTCTTATCGAGTCGCGTGCTACGAGTACAGAGGAAATCGGCAATCCTCCGCATTACGGCACAGTTAAGAAACTTGCGCAGTTCGGCATTGTTCCTGCCGGTAAATACGCCGAACAGTTAAAGCGTTCCGATTACGACAAATATGATCTGATAATCGGAATGGACGATGCCAATATCCGGAATATACTGCGCATAACAGGTGATGACAAGTACGGCAAGGTGCGGAAGATGATGGCATTTGCCGGAAGCGGGCGCAGTGTTGCGGATCCGTGGTACACCGGAGATTTTGAAACGACATACAGCGACATAAACGAAGGTCTGAACGGACTTCTGGAATTTCTTGGGATATGAAAACTCCCTCGGTTCTGTATTTACAGAACCGAGGGTTTTGATTTATGCTGAATATCAGTCGGTTATTTCAGAACTGCAACAGTAACACCCGATTCACCTTCACCGTATTCACCGAGGCGATAGCTCTTGACGTTCTTGTGCTGTTTGAGAAACTGATGTACAGCTGCCCGCAATGCTCCTGTACCTTTGCCGTGGATAATAGTGACAGTCTCGATCCCGGCAATGAGACAGTTGTCGATAAATCTATCGACCTCCATAATACCTTCATCTGTCATCATGCCGCGTATATCAAGTTCCATACTGCTTTTGCGAGTCATATTTGACTGCAATGACTTGCGCACACCGCTTCCCTGTTTCTTTTTCTGCGAAACCGGCGTATCGGTGATGAGCTCAAGATTTTCGAGTTTGGTGCGTGTTTTTATCATTCCCGTCTGCACGGTGCAGCTGCCTGAAGCATCCGGGAGTGTTATCACAGTACCTTTGCTGCCGACATCCATAAGACGGACTGTGTCGCCTATTCTTAAATCACGAGGCAGCACATATTTTGTCTTTTTCTTTTCAACGACGGGATTGGCTTTGTCATAAAGGATGTCAAGTGTGTTGTTGACTTTTGACTGTGAAGCTTTGACCTTTTCGGAAAAATCCTTCTTGTCCTTTTCCTTTTTTATTTCTTCCAGTTCGTTCATCAGTCTGTCTGCGCCGAAACGTGTCTGCTCAACAATACTCATGGCCTTGTTCCGTGCTTTTTCGAGTTCAAACTCCTTCTGCTTCTCAAGGTCATTTCGCTCTTTTTCAAGTGATTCGGTCAGCTCTCTTGCCTGGCGTGCGTCTTTTGCAGCCGCCTCTCTCATTACATCAAGCTCGTGCTGTGTTTTTTCAAGACTTTCGATAACACGTTCAAATCGGCTGTTTTCATCAGTAACAAGCGACTTGGCTTCGGATATTATTTCGTCGGTCACACCAAGTCTTTTCGCTATCGCAAAAGCGTTTGACTTGCCGGGAACTCCGATTATCAGCTTATATGTCGGACGCAGAGTATCAACATCAAACTCACAGCTCGCGTTCTCGACGCCTTCCTGTTCAACCGCATACAGCTTAACTTCCTGATAATGCGTGGTTGCCATGACCCGGCAGCCTTTTCTGCGCAGATCGTCAAGTATCGCTACGGCAAGTGCAGCACCCTCAATCGGGTCTGTACCGGAACCGAGTTCGTCGAGCAGAACAAGAGAATGTTCATTGGCTGCTTTAATTATACGGACAATATTTGTCATGTGAGACGAGAAAGTTGAAAGGCTCTGCTCTATACTCTGCTCATCTCCTATATCGACAAGAACCTTAGAGAAGATGCCGACAACACTGTTATCCCCCGCAGGGATCATCATTCCGCACATTGTCATAAGTGTGAGCAGTCCCGCCGTTTTAAGCGAAACGGTCTTGCCGCCCGTGTTGGGCCCTGTGATTATAAGGCTTGAATATGTCTCTCCGAGAATAATGGTAGTCGGAACAACGTTTTCTTTGTTTATCAGCGGATGACGTGCTTTATTGAGCTTAAGCACGGGTTCATCAGTGATTTCCGGAGTGACAGCGGTCATTTTTCCCGCAAGATTGGATTTGGCAAAGTATTCTTCCAGCTTCACAAGGCAGGAGATATTCTGTATCAGCGCTTCCGAAAATATACCGACCTGTTCGGATATATCTTTGATAATGCGTTCGATCTCGGCAAGCTCCTCGCTTTTGAGTATGCGTATCTCGTTGTTTGCTTCAACAACGCTCATAGGTTCTATAAACAGTGTTGAACCGGTAGCGGAGGTATCATGAACAAGTCCGCTTACCTGGGACTTGTATTCGGTCTTGACCGGAACGACATATCTGCCGTCACGCTGTGTAACAAGAGCTTCCTGCAGATATTTCTGTGTAGTCTTGCTTTTAATGAGCTTGTCAAGCTGTTCCTTTATCTTCATTCCCTGACGCACAATTGCTTTTCGTATCCGGGAAAGCTCCGGGCTTGCGCCGTCTGACAGCTCATTTTCAGAGATTATGGAATTTGATATTTCATTTTCGAGCGTTTTATTGCCCGACAAAAGAGCGAAATATTCATTAAGACTGTTTTCGGTACCTCCGCATTGGTCATACCACGAAATAAGCCCATCCGTCTCACGCAGAACGAGCCCGATATCAAGCAGCTCCCGCAATGAGAGAGACGCGCCCTGTGCGGCACGTTTAGCGCTTGATGCCACATCTTTGATGTTGTAAAAACGCGGGGTACCGAATTTACTCGAAAGAACAAACGCGTCATCACACTTTTTCAGCTCTTTACGAACGGTGTCTATGTCATAAGATGGTTCGAGCTTATCGAGCTGTTCTTTTGCCATATCGCTCCATGCTTCGTTTTTGAGCATTTCTATTATTTTGTCAAGTTCAAGTTTTCTGTATTTAAGATTCATTTTGATTCCTTTATATATGTTTATGTTTTCGGCTTTACCGAATAGTAATAGTCAAGGCTTCTGAATCCTCTGTCAAGCTGTTTCAGAAGATATTTCTCGGTTATTCCGGACAGCTTTTTGAGTTCGTCGCCGCCAATTTCTATCCTGTATATCTTGTCCACAGGAGAAAAAACCATGTGCCGCATTGCGTAAAGAAGCGACGGTGTCAGCTGTGTAAGTTCGGATGACGAATGGGAGTATTCCTCCGCGCAGTCGCCGCAGACAATACAGGATTCTTCAAAATCGAAGAACATTCTCTCGTGTTCATAGCACATACATATTCTGCACGCACGAAGATCGGGTGCAAAGCCGAGCATTGTGCAGATATGCAGCTCAAATACCGATTTTATCAGTTCAAAGGAGGCTCGCTTCTTGTCAAGCTCATACAGCGTTACAGCCATAAAACGCAGAAATCCCTTAGCCTCCTGCTCCGAAGCGGACGTATCCTTGATAACGTCGGCAAAATATACCGCAAGCGAAAGGGCTTCGATATCTCCGGAAATGCCATGAAAACTGTATTTTGGCTCCGCACTGTTGAGAGTATAGCGCACACCGGTCTTTGCGAAGCAGAACTTCGCGTATGAAAACAAAGCCGTAGAACCGGCATTTTTGCTCGTTATTTTTTTTACACCGTGCGCTGTGGCTTCTATCACACCATATTCGTCGGTAAGGACATCTATAAAGCAGCTGTCCTCTCCGATAGAGCGTCTGCCGATAACAATCCCCTCAACGGTAACAAGCATCTGTCAGTTCCTTTCGCCGTCATTCAAATTTCAGCCCGAAGTCCATAATTGCGTTCTCGTTGTTCCGCCAGTCTTCCTTGACCTTGACCCAGAGCTTCATATTTACTTTCATACCGAAGTATTCTTCCATTTCCTCACGGGCGAGTGAGCCGATCTTTTTAAGCATGGAACCGCCTTTTCCGATTATCATACCCTTATGGGATTGTCTTTCACAAACTATAGCTATACCGATATCCACGATATCCTCGCCTTTGTTTGTTTTCGAGTATTCAAGGGATTCGATCTGTACGGCTATACCGTGAGGTATCTCATCATAGAGATTATTTAACAGTTTTTCTCTTATTATCTCTGAAAGCCATACTTTCTCCGGCTGATCGGTAGTCAGATCGTCGTCGAAGAAATGCGGAGATTCGACAGCATATTTTTCCACCGCTGGGATTATAAGATCGGTATTGTCGTGTTTCAGTACACTTATCGGTATTATCTCGGCAAAATCATACATTTCGGAGTAAGTCTTTATGATACCGAGAAGGTCTTCCTTATTTTTAATAAGATCGACTTTGTTTATAAGAAGTATAACATCACACTTTTTGGCTTTGAAATCACCTATCAGCTTTTCCTCATAAGCGGCAGGTTTTTTGGTCGCGTCAACAACAAGAAGCGACACTTCAACATCTGCGATGCTTCCGTCTATTGCCTTAACCATTTGTTCCGACAGTTTAGTCCGCGGTTTGTGCATACCAGGAGTGTCGATGAACACAAACTGAGTCTCTCCTCGTGTAAGCACGCCGTTTATTCGGGTGCGTGTGGTCTGTGGTTTCGGACTTACTATTGCTATCTTTTCACCGACGAGAAGATTTGTAAGCGAGGATTTACCCGCGTTAGGTCTTCCGGTCACTGCTACAAATACCGATTTAGTCATTTTTATCATTTCCTTTGCTTCTTTTGTTTCCGAGCTTACGCGGTTTCGCCTTGAATATGAAAATAAGCGATATAACGAATGATGCGGCAAGTATCAGCGGTTTTATAAAATCGGAAGTAAAATACTCGAATATCTTTACAAATGTTCCTATATCCCAGAACAGGAAAACACCGATTGCAACAGAGGCAATCGCGGAAAACAGGACAGCTCCCGCGGCAAGGTCTTTTCCGATCATGGCGAAAACGTTGTACCGCGGTGATACCTTGTCAATGATCACTTCTATAGATGTATTGATTATCTCCATTGAGAGAACAGACTCTTTCGTGCCGCAGACAGAAAGCTATACCGCGGATAGCACAGTAAAAGCTCTTCAGGACGCCGGTTATTTTATTCATATTATCGTGTCAGCCCCATTGCTTCAAGAACGATCTCCTGTTTTCCGAACATCTCGCGTTCCTCTTCCTCACTTCTCTCATGGTCATAGCCAAGCAGATGAAGCATAGAGTGAACGGTAAGGAAAGCGACCTCACGCTTGAAGCTGTGACCGTATTCATCCGCCTGTGCAAGCGCTTTTTCGAGGGATATGACTATATCGCCAAGCATATAGCAGCCTGTTTCGGGATCAAGCGTAAAATCCTCACCCTCATCAGTCATTGGGAATGAAAGTACATCGGTTTCTTTGTCGATATCCCTGTAAGTCTTGTTGATCTCACGGATACCGGCATTATCCACAAATGTTACAGATATCTCGAAATCGCCTTTATAGCCCTCCTCGTAAAGTGTTTCGGAGCAGCAGCGCTTCACAATTGCTCGCAGTTCCCTTGAAACGGGTATTATCTTTTGTCTGTTTGTACCGAATACTCTTACCGTTATCATAAATTATTCCTCCGTTATACTTTTCTTTCACTGAATTTCTCATAAGCCTTTACGATATCCTGAACCAGTTTATGCCGCACAACGTCCTTTTCCGAAAAGCGTGTTACAGCGATATCGTCAATGTTTTTCAATATCCTGATTGCTTCAACAAGCCCCGATTTTTTGTTGTCCGGAAGGTCGATCTGTGTTATATCGCCGGTTATAACCATTTTGCTGTTGAATCCGAGACGCGTTAGGAACATCTTCATCTGTTCGGGAGTGGTATTCTGTGCTTCGTCGAGAATGATGAAACTGTCATCGAGAGTTCGTCCGCGCATATATGCGAGAGGTGCGACTTCGATGATGTTCTTGTCGAGATTGCGCTGGTAGCTTTCCGCACCCATCATATCAAAAAGCGCATCGTACAGCGGTCTTAAGTACGGATCGACCTTGTTTTGCAGGTCTCCGGGGAGAAATCCGAGCTTTTCTCCGGCCTCCACGGCGGGACGGGTAAGTATGATGCGGTTTATCTCATGAGCCTTGAAAGCCTTGACAGCCATTGCTACGGCGAGGTATGTCTTTCCCGTACCGGCGGGACCCACTCCGAACACAATCGTGTTTTTCTTAATGCTATCAATATATTTTTTCTGACCGAGAGTCTTTGCTTTCACCGGTTTTCCTGTAAAGGTAACGCACACGGTGTCTCCGCCGATGCCGGAAACCTGTTCCTCAGCACCCTCGTTGACAAGCCCGATGACGTACCTGACGCTCATTTCGTTTACAGGCTCTCCGCGATCTATGAGGTCAAGAAGACCTTCAACAGCCTTCTGTGCGCCGGCAGCTTTATCCTCCTGTCCCACTATCTTGACGATCCCGTCTCGGCTGAATACCGAAACGCTGTATTCCTTCTGTATAATGCCGATATTAGCGTCGAAGTCGCCGAAAAGTGAATGAAGCTTTTCGAGATCATCTACCTGAACGGTAAGTTCTGTCATATACTGGTTCCTTTCAAAAGGGTAAAATCATATACAATATATTATATCACAAAACAGTTATAAAATAAAGAGTTTTTTGGAAAATTTTTCATTTGCACCAAAAAGCCGGACTTATTATACTGTCCGGCTTTTTCAATAAACATATTTGGATTTCGGCAGGATAATAGGATCCCCGTGTACTCAAGTATTGAGAATACAAGAAAAGATAAATTACCTATCGGCGAGCCGGCTGCGAAAAAAGATTGGTTTTAACCCCTGACCTGTTTTTATTCTTCAACAATATGTTTTTCTATAAATCCGAATACCGTTTTCCAGTATTTCTCCGGATCTTTACCGCAGGCCTCGGTGTGATCAGCCCCTTTTACAGTAAGCATTTCTTTATCTTTGGACGTACATGCGTCATAAAGCGACTTATGCATACGGTAAGGGACGAACTTGTCCTCTTCTCCGTGAATAAAGCATATCGGTATTCCTGTGTGTTTTACGGCGGAAATGCAGTCTGCGTCTTTTAGTATGCTCCAGCCGCATTTTATTCTGGTAATGATATCGACTGCCCATAACAGCGGATATGGAGGAAGATGTGCTATATGCGGCATCTGATATTCATATTCTTCCTTTACGGAGGTATATCCGCAATCTTCAACAGCAGCTCTTACATTATCTGGCAGATCTTCCGCAGCTGTAAGCATGACTGTTGCAGCTCCCATTGAAATTCCGTGAAGAATGATATTCTTTGCCCCTGTCTTTTCCGATAAGGTTTCTATCCACTTAACAAGATCCCTTTTCTCAAAATGTCCCATTGAAGTCTCGTTTCCGCCGCTCGAACCGAATCCGCGGCAGTCGGGAAGAAACACGCTGAATCCTTTTTCGAAATACTTCTGTGCAAATCCGAGCATTCCGGTCGCTTCGGAATCGTACCCGTGAACAAGTACAGCCCAGTTATCCGAATTGTTGTCTATGATTATACCGTGCAGACACAATCCGTCGTCAGATATCATGTATGTATCTTTATAATTCGTTCCCCGCAGCCAATCAAGCAGGTTGTCCGGCGTATCTGAGCCGAATTTATTTATATCCGTCCGTATATATATTCTGTATAGGACTGCTGCAGCAGAAGCCACTAATGCCGTTGTTACCGCTGCGGCTGCTATAATGATCTTTCCTATGACTCTGAACCTCCTTGCTTGTTTTTATTCTTACATAATCATACCATTGATACCGGAATTTGTCAATATAGTATTCAGTGCTGATAAATCGTTTTTTCGATTCCTATGTCTCCGCGCAGATCAATACGCGCTTTAATCTTCAACCCTGAATCGGTCTCTTCGTATTCTTTTTCTATGCCGAGAACTTCGTAATCCTTACAGAAGTTGCAGATATATAATTCAAGCCGTCCTTCAAGGATCCGCTCAAGATCTTCAGTTTTTCTTGTCACACAAACATTGGTGTATCTGTTATACCTCTCTGTTTTCAGCTTTATCGGCAGCGGGAAACCGAACATTTCCATCTCCTGAACGCTTTCGGCGCATACTGTATCGGCAGTATCTTTGTTGTTCCCGTCAAGCGGGATAACTATTCCCAGCAGCATAAGCTGTCTGTGAGTGAAGCTGTCTGAGGAAGGTACTTTTTCGACAGTGCTGTAATCCGCCTCAAATTCGATATTATCGGTAAAATCTGCTATTATCTTTGCGCTCGAATGTACAAGTATAAGTGTATCTCCGGAACTCACCGTACCGCTGACTATAACGCTTCCTTCCGATACACCGCTTCCCTTTTCATACAAAAGCTGTCCGGCAGTAACATCGGTATCGGTTATAACTCCCGTTCTTGACGCTACAATATTGCAGGGCGTTTTTATGTCGTTCGTTTCGTTTATATCGGTGTTTTCGTTCAGATAAACATCTGCTCTGCTGCCATTAACTTCAATATTTATCCAGTTTATCTCGTCTGTTGACATAAGTATCTTTCTTTCGGCAGTCAGAGCATCAGTATCATTTGCGTAAACTCCTGCGGTAAATCCGTACGGTTCAAGCATGGCAAGGATCTGCTCATCGGAAAGTCTGCTGTTTCCGTGAATCTCGATATTCCATACGAACAGGCGCAGAACCAATACCATAACAGCCGAAGCCAGAATACCCGCTGTCAGTCCCGGACGCTTTTTAAGCGGAGCGATCCGGAAATACAAACCTTTTCTCCTGACGACAGATGTTCTTACTCCGTATTTCCTTGAGAGCCTTGCTACCAGCGGATAATACTTTGCCGCTGTTTCAGCATAGAATATATTGTTTTCATTTCTGATATTTTTTATAAGTATCTTTCGTGAAAACAGATCGTTAATATACTCCTCACAGTATGCACCGAATGCACTGAATACCACGTTTCCGCCAAACACGAGATTCATTTTTATCTTTCCTTTCCGCTCTCATCAAATCCTATGGAATGCAGTTTTCCGGTTATTATTACTCCCCTGTCGCTGTAATTCCGCATTTTCATGTCAAGTCCGTTTATCGTAACAATACCGGATGCGAGCTTCATTTTTATTGTATTCTCATCAAAAAGAAGTATCTCCTTACATTCTTCCACAGTTACCGTGCCTTTGTCGCTTATCTGGATCAGCGAACGGTGTATAACCGACTTTTTCAGTCTTTCATACTTATCCGAGATATCATAAATATTCATTTTACCACACTCCGGTCAATATATATGTTACAAGCCTTCTGTTAATGAATATATTATCGAAAGAAAAGGAAAATGCTTAATGAAATACAAAGTAAAGCCGACGGAGATTATAAAAGCCTTGTGTGTATGTATTCTTGCGGTACTTACAATGGTTTTCCCTGAAGAAACAGCAGCTTCAACTGTAAACAGCATTGATGTTTGCGTTAATTCTATCATACCTTCAATGTTTGTTTTTATGGTAATTACATCATATATTCAGTCGTCCGGAATCTACAGAATAATTTTCAGACCTATAATGCCTGTTCTGAGGCGTATGATACACGCAGACGATGACGTACTTTCTATATTTATGTTAAGTCTGGTGGGCGGTTACCCTGTCGGTATAAAGCTGCTGAAAGAATCAATTGCGCAAAATAATAATTTTCCTGCAATTATAGACAATACCGTTAAGGCTGCAATGTTCTGCTATTGTATTTCTCCGTCATTTGCGGTTATAATGATCGGCAGAGGAGTTCTTGGAAGTACAGAAGCCGGGTTTATTATCTATCTCTCCAATATATTAGCCAATCTCACAGCAGCGGTCATAATAACCAGGATCAATGATCTTCGGAGCGGTATAAGATCGGAACAAAAATCCGACGGCTGTATTACGGGCGCTGTCAATTCAGCTTCAAAATCTCTGTTTACGATCTGTACCGTAATAATTGCATTTAATGCAGCTCTCGCCTGCATCTTTGAGGCTCTCTCCGGTTTTGATGTTTTTGTCCCTGAGCTTGTGTCGGGAGTCCTGGAGATCAGCAATATGCTAAAGATCACTGAACCTTCAGTATCGCTTATACCTTTTGTGTCTGCTGTTGCTTCTTTCGGAGGTATATGCGTAATGCTTCAATGTGCTGCTATCGGCGGCAGAATCCTGCATATAAAGCCTTTTATAACCGCAAGATTTTTTTGCGCACTTCTGAGCGGACTTTACACATACCTTTTCTTACAATTTACGGATATTTCTGTATGTGTTTCCACGATTTCACGCAACTATAGCTATGAATTCAGCGCTAATACAGTAATTGTTCCTGTCCTTACGGCAATGTGCATAATAATTTTCTACAAATCCAACAAATTATTCAAAAAAGTATAGCATTATTTAAATAATTGTGCTATAATATAACGGAAAACAAACAAGAACCTGAAGGAGGTTTTCAAAATGGCAAGAAAAAAGCTTTTCGGCAACAACATCAAGCCTGCCTGCAAATACTGTCTGCTCTGTACACCCGACGAGAACAGCGAGAAGTTTGCATGTTCCAAGTTCGGTGATGTAAAGGCTTACGATTCATGCAAGAAGTTTTCTTACAATCCGCTTATGCGTATTCCGAAAAAAGAAGTGCTTCTCGCTAATTCTGACGTAAATAAGATCGCTTTCTGAGACATAACCGGTCAAGTACATAGAATATCCCTCCGTAATCTGAATTACGGAGGGATTTATGTATTTTCGTATAATTCATTTCCAAAACTAAAGAGCTCCCCTTCCGGAAAGCCCTTTAGTTAACCGCTGCGCCGCACATGGAAAATGAAAACCCGCACTCAGCAGGGTGGGTAAAATCGCTCGACAGCTTCACGCTCCCTTCTTCCGCAGTACGGGAGGTCTGCAATCCCCTGTCGTAGAGAAATCCCTTTTAAAATGTGTTGGATCATAATATCCATGCTAATCCGAACGCAGCAGTAAAATTATTATTGATTTTTTGGGTGAAGATTATTCATCTTCGTCATACATTTCAAACTTTTTCAGGAATGCGTCACCGATACGTTCATAAAGTTCTTCATCGTCTATCGTTTTCAGTGTACAGTTTTCTTCGTCCGAAGGATCATCCAGGATCTCAAGGATAGTGAATTCCTCTTCCTCCTGTTCGGAATCAAGCTCCTCAAACGGCAGGAGCGCAACATAATTCTTTCCGTCCACTGTGACCGTGTCGATGACCTCGTACTGTTCTCCCTCAAGCTCGATTATCGGTATATCGGGAAGATCTTCATTTTCCGGTGCCATATCCTTGGGCTCTAAATCCATTGGTACTCCGCTCCTTTCCGCCGGTCTTATTCCGACAGTGATATTATACTATAATCAACCGGAAATGTCAATAGAATTTTATTAAAATTTGCTATTCGGATTTACTATTCTTATAGATTGTACTAAATCAAGTTGAAAACATTATACAATATGACCAATAAAAAACTATTGACTTTTCTCTTGAAATGTGTTATATTATATTCAAGGAAAGATAAAACAATAAAAAAGCTTAAAAAGCTAACAGGATCGTTGATGAACGGTGGTTATCTTTCCCAAGGTTTCAGAAGATCGGACTTAATTCGAGCTACCTTACATCTTACCCGATCAGTTAGTTTTAAGCGACTCTGAAATGCATTGCCGACCGTATCAGAGCAATGTAAATTTAACCGGAAAGGAAGCGAGTCCCATGGAATTAGAGATCTCACAAGTTAATAAGACGATAACCGTGACGGACTTGCCGGTCCAAGCAGTTTAAATGATTTTTCATCCGCAGCCGGTTATGAGACGGTCATAAAAATGTTGAATGCGGAATGTGAATCACAGAGAAGCACTTAGCTTATTCCTTCTATCGGCAGTGAAACGGTTTCGTACCCTACTCGACACGGATATTATAGTGATCCGTAGGTCGAACCTAATGCCGAATGGCTTGATATAAATTTACTATAAATTGGAGCGGATGTGGTTACAATGAAGATTGCAGCACATTTCAAAAACGAATGAAAGGTAATTACTCCAATGGAAAGTTAATTCTATCTCGAAATTAATACAATTGAATAGATAAATGGGCTGCACCAAAAATGCAGTCCATTTTGTTTGCAAAATCAGAAAGTCCCCTTCCCCGAATATATTCAACGGAGGTATGAGATGAACGATCAGCATAAGATTTCCGCATTACAGGAAATGATCGATACAACAAAAAAGATATGTGTGTTTACGGGAGCCGGTATAAGCTGTCCTTCCGGAATACCGGATTTCCGTTCGGCAAACGGCATTTACAATGAAAAGATCAAAGGTTATTACTCACCCGAGCAGATAATATCACATACGATATTTATGAAAGAACCCGAGTTATTTTTCGATTTCTATAAAAGTAAGATGCTATATCCTGACGCAAAGCCGAATGATGCACATATTTATTTTGCAGATCTCGAAAAACGCGGAAAGGAAATCTCCGTTATTACACAGAATATCGACGGTCTGCATCAGGCGGCCGGAAGTACAGATGTCACCGAGCTCCACGGAAGCGTACACCGCAATTACTGTATGAAATGCGGTACGTTCTATGACATGGAATTTGTAAAAAACAGCGATGGTGTACCGAAATGCAAATGCGGCGGCATTGTAAAGCCCGATGTTGTGCTTTACGAGGAGCCGCTTGACGAAAACGCTACTATGAACGCAATAAAAAAGATATCGGAAGCGGAAACTCTTATCATAATCGGAACATCTCTTATTGTTTATCCAGCTGCGTCCTATGTCAGATACTTCCGCGGAAAAAATCTCGTATTGCTGAACAAGAGTTCAACTCCGTATGACAGTAATGCCGATGTCGCTATATATGATGATGTGGTGAACACCGTGCATCAATTAAAATAATATCCTATCTGGATATCTTGAAGCTCCGCGCTCTTATTGCTGCTTACTGTGACAATATTGGCGGAGCTTTTTGTTTATTTTCTGTACTTAATGTCTGCTCATCAATCGTGAACAGGCTTCATAGCGCAGCTTGAAGCCTGTTCGCGGTTGCAAAAGTGCAAGGAAAATTCCAGAATAATC
>CACZGM010000083.1 GCA_902780695.1 uncultured Ruminococcus sp.
GGAGCAGACGGAAGACAGCGGCACGGGAACAACATCTGAGGATAGCGGCAACGGAGAACAGAACCTACCTGGCGGCGATGATATTCCGCTGATACCCGAAGAAGACGAAAACCGCGTAGTGGCCGAAGGCTGATGAACAGGATAAGCGGAAAGATTATCAGAGCAGTAGGCGGGATATACTACACCGAAACACCGGAAGGCGTTCTGGCGTGCAGGGCAAGAGGCATATTCCGCAGTAAGGCTCTGTCACCGTCGGCAGGTGATAATGTTACGGTTTTATGCGAGGACAACGCCGAACCGGTTATAGACGAGATAGCGGAAAGAAAGAATTTTCTGGTGCGTCCGCCGCTTGCAAATCTCGATATGGTACTGCTTGTTGTGTCGTCGTGTGAACCGACGCCGAATGCGTTCGTTATCGACAAGCTGATAGCGATATTTGAGAGCAAGGGCATTGAGACTGCTCTTATATTCACAAAAAATGACAAACTCGCGGGTGATGATATCGCCGGTATATATGAGAGCGCAGGATACAAGTGCTTTATGACCGGGCTTGATACGGGAACAGAGGATATCCGTTCTTATGCCGCGGGTAGGATAACCGCGCTTATCGGCAATTCCGGAGTGGGAAAGTCGAGTCTTATGAACCGTATTTTCCCGGAACTTGGCACCGAGACCGCAGAAATAAGCAGAAAACTCGGGCGCGGCAGGCATACGACACGAGAGGTTTGTATGTACCCGCTTGAAGGCGGATATATAGCAGACACGCCGGGATTTTCGACCGTTGATATCGAGCGTTACGGAAGGATCCCGAAAGCGGAGCTTGACGGCTGCTTCCGCGAGTTCTTGCCATATCTCGGAAAGTGCAGATTTTCTGACTGCGCACATCTCAAGGAGAGCGGCTGTTCGGTAACGGAAGCACTTGTGGCGGGGAAAATTCCGGTCTCCCGGTACGAAAGCTATTCCCGTATGTATTCGGAATCTGCGGAGCTGGAAAAGAAATACTGATATATTGCAATAAAGGCATACGTCCGAGTGGGGTATGCCTTTTGTATTTGTTGCATAAATAATGCAGCAATATTTGTGAGATGCTACAAAAAATAAAAATTTATAATATTTCTGTCACAAATTGTCAATTAACAACGTTATACTAACAGAAGGGTATTTTTGCTCGTATAAGAGATAGATGTATTTTACTGAAAGGTGCGGCATAATTATGTTATCGTTTTATATGGCTATGGTGGACGAGCCGGAGGACAAGGCTCTGTTCGAGCAGGCTTATGACCGATATAAGGGAAAAATGCTTTCATTGGCATATAAGCTTACCGGAAGCTATCACGATGCCGAAGAAGCAGTGAGTTCCGCTTTCTTTAAGATAGCCAGGAACTTCGGGAAAATAAAGAAGCTTGAATCGCGGAAAAGGGCTGCTTATTACTGTGTGATCGTGAAAAACTGTGCTTATGACATTCTCCGGGAGCGAAGCAGGCACGGTGAATTGTTGCTTGATGAGGAAGAAGGGATAGCTGACGGCAGCTTTGATGTGTCCGATGAAGTCCTCGGCGATTATGGCTATGAAAGGATAGTTGATGCTATCCGGTCTCTCCCGGAGATATACGCGGAGGTGCTGTACCTGCAAAATGTTACCGGACTGTCGATAAGTGAGATAGCTGCCGACCTGGGGCAAAGTGAGAGTGTTGTCAGAAAACGGCTCGAACGCGCAAGGCAGAAATTGCGTGAGATACTTGAAAAACAAGGTATAATTGTCTGAATGGATGTGATATATATGGAAAATATTCTTGCAAAGGCGCTCGACGAGGTTCTTACTCCGCGTTATTCCGACGAACTGCGGGATTCATACGATACCGGGTATGCCGTGACAGCTGAATTTGAATTAAAAATGCGCGAACTTATACGAAAAACAGACAAGCTCCCGATAAAGTGGCATAGATATGCTGCGGCAGCCGCGGCGGCGGTTATAGCTATAGGTAGCGCAGTATTCGTTCCGATGCTTTTGAATAACAGGGTAGAGGTATCGCCGCCGGAAAGCTCTGTATCCGAAACAACTGCCGTTTCTGTTCCGGAGGAAGAGATACAGACAGTAATTACTGACGGTGACGCGGTTATTGCTTCGGAAACGTCAGCAGTTATACCGGATTCGGGCAATTCTGAATCTTCGCCGGAAGAAACAGAAAGTGAAGAACACCTGATATCGGAAACGGACGTAATTGATACAGCGGGACCAGAATCTGAACCTCATACAGACATTACGTCCGATTCAGAAACAACTTTTATAGATGAAAAAGAGAATATAGTTGAAGAGGAAGAAGAGGAAGAAGAGTATGAGGAAATAGCACCTTCTTCAGATCCTGTTGAAACATCTGACGAAGACAGCGAAGAAGATATTTTTATAGTGGACAGCGAAGAAGATACTGACGCTGATATTTCCGTACCACAAGAATCAAGCAAAACCCAGACAGATGTTCCGGTACCGGAAGACGAACCGGAAGATGTACCCGAAGATGAACCTCTGGAGGAAGAATGTGAAGAGGCCGAAGAAGAACCGGACATACCTGCGAGGATAATAGATTCCGATATTTTGGATGGGACAAAGCTGTCGCAGATATTCTTCGATAATTTCGGTGTGTCGTTCGATAACTTGTGGGCAAATTACGGGAATTATCACCCTGAAGGTGAGTCGGGATCCGGGTTATTGGATACCTCTGATCGTGATATCCCGTTCCTTGATGAGTTTGTTCATAAGCTCGGAAACGCAGTGCCGGTAAATGCAGAATCGCAGGACAGTACAGCAGAATATATCCAGATTAGTATATCTGATGTAAAAAACGGAACTATTCAGCGCACTTTTATCAACACGTCTGCGTGGCTGAATTATGATCAGTATTTCGGTCAGATAAGCGATTATGACAGTGATGTCGAATTTGTGGAAGAAGCCGACGAGGAAGACCCGGATATGTTCAAAAACATAACTTTTACTGTCCTGGTGTATCGCAAAACGGGAGTTGTACGCTTCATAAACAATGTAAACAGATATGAATCCGGTAAGTATATACCTTACGCGCTTGAAAAGCAGTATCGTATGCCTGCGGAAGATGTTGATAAGCTCTTCACCGAGACTGAAAAAATGTTCTTCCCGAAGATTGTGACAACAGCGGGAGCTATTGCTTCCACAATAGGGATAACTTCAGAAGGTATAGAGAAAGCGTATGCGAATGTAAACGCGGTTTATGATACCAATATAGGAAATGCTCTGATAGGCAACGACTATATTGCGGGACTGTTTGCTAAATATGCGGACAAAAAACTGAAACAGACAACTCACTATGTTTCAAAAGGTGTTACATTTGTTCTTTACCTTAAAAACTATGCGCGGTTGACTATAACGGTAGATAGGGACGGCAATCTGTACTTATTTGACGGGATCAGAAGTCTGTACATAAAGGCAGACGAAAATGAGCTGAATGATGCTGTTAATGCGGTTTCTGCTGCAAACGGGCTGAATATACCGATATACTCAACTCTCGGAGATTATCTTAAAGACAAGAATTTTAATAAGATATTGGACGTAAGTATCGGTGCGACTAATGAA
Organism: uncultured Ruminococcus sp.; assembly: GCA_902780695.1. Taxonomy (GTDB): domain Bacteria; phylum Bacillota; class Clostridia; order Oscillospirales; family Ruminococcaceae; genus Ruminiclostridium_E. The sequence continues at coordinate 3,605 of CACZGM010000083.1, forward strand.
AATGGTCTGCACGGAAAATGGAAACTCGGAACGCTGTCCGAGAATAATGACGGCACGCTTGGCAGGCTTGCGGATATGATAAAATCGGAGTTTAACAGCGCAAAGTATATAAATGAGTCTAAACACAGTGACTTTACCGATATCCACATAACTGTGGAAGGTTACAGCAAACAGCTGATCCTTACAAAAGACAGCAGGCTCGTTATTCCAACGGCAGCAATTCAGAATGTATTCAAACTTTCAGACGGGTTTTATGAGAAATTTAAAAAAGCTGTTCTTTCAAGTAAAAATGTGTTATTTGAAGCTGACGATGTTGAAGAAGATATTGATGAGGATGGTGATTATACGGAAGAAATCATAGATGAGATAGAGTCCTGAACCCTGCCACATAAAAAATCCCGCTGAACGGTAACGAGTTCAGCGGGATTTTTTCCTGTGATGTATTTAATTGATTTTCGAAAACCGATCCCCCTGATATATGCCGAGTTCTGCCATACGCTTATCTATCCCGCCGAGGACGGATATTTTATCCCGGCTCCAGAGCGGTGCGATGAGCGTGCGTTTGTCACCGTCGCCGGTAATGCGTTCTATGACAGTTTCCGGCGGAAGATATCTGAGCTGATGAACTACTGTATCAATATATTCTTCTTTCGTCATGGGAGTGTATTCACCGCGCTCATACATATCGTGAAGTACCGTACCGTTTATGATATGCAGAAGATGTATCTTAACAGCGTCGGGACGCAGCTCGCCGAGTTTTTCAGCAGTTTTGAGCATCATTTCCGGTGTTTCTCCGGGAAGTCCGTCTATGATATGCACACATATCCGTATCCCGTGTGAACGAAGAATATTATATCCTGCAAGAAAATCCGCATAAGTGTGACATCTGTTCAGTTTTTCCGCTGTCTCGTCGTGTACTGTCTGCAAACCGAGCTCAACAGTCATCGGAACGGGCAGGGAAGAGATAAGTTCTGCCTTTTCTTCGTCTATACAATCCGCACGGGTAGCGATTGCGACAGCATCGGCTCCCGCATTTATCGCTTCATTATATAGTTTTGAAAGCGTTCCGGTATCTGCGTAAGTGTTGGTATGTGCCTGAAAGTACGCAGATATAAGAGCGCTCGGGTATTTTCGGAAAATGCGTTCTTTTTCGTGTTCAAGCTGTTCGGTCACCGAAAGACGCGGATCGGTGGTGAAATAACCGCTTCCGCCGTCACAGAAAATACACCCTCCGCACCCTTTGGTGCCGTCGATGTTCGGGCAGGTGAAACCCGCATCAATTACCGCCTTTATCACACGTCTGCCGTATGTATGTCTGTTATGATAATAAAGAGTGTGATATCGTTTGTTGTCATCGGAGTATATAAATCCCATTATACGGCTATCGCCTTTCCGCTTCCGACAACAGCAGCCGCGTCAAGCATATAGTCCCTGCCGTTTACGGCACCTGCCGCAAGCAGAGCATTTCCGACTGTGTTTAAAGCAAGTTCCGGAGTGTTGTTGTTCTGACTGAGGTGTCCGAGCAGAAGAGATACGGTCCCGGTGCTTACAAGCTCCCTTGCGAATGCAGCGCAGTCGCCGTTTGAGAGATGGCCCCTGTCCGAGCGGATACGGCGTTTCAGTTCCGCGGGATATTGCAGATTGCGGGTCATCATTTCAGGGTCATAGTTTGATTCAAGCAGTACAAATCTTGAGCCGATAAGGTTTTCGCGAACTTCCTGAGTTATATGTCCGAGATCGGTGCAGACCGCTATTTTATTCTCGCTGTCAGTGAATGTGTAGCAAACGCTTTCTGCACTGTCATGCGGTGTATGGAATGAGCGGACCGTTACATTTACCGGTGCCCCAGCAAGCTCATCAGTGTGCAGGAGTCTCGTGCCCGCGCTTACTGCGTTCTTTTCAAGTATCATGTGCATTGTTCCCTCGGAAGCATAGACAGGCACATTCAGTTTCTTTGTAAGCATTGGCAGACCTTTAATATGATCGCTGTGCTCATGCGTGATGAACACAGCGTTGATATCCGATATTTCGCGTCCGGCAAGCTTAAGCCCGTCACACAGCATTTTGAAGCTGCAGCCAATATCGACGAGAAATCCTTTCCCGCCGCTTTCTATGTATGTGCAGTTAGCCTTGCTGGAGCTGCAGACAGATACTATTCTCATCAGCTTTCTGGGGTACCGTACTTCGGTTCACAGGTGAGATTTACGCCGAGACGCTTGAATATGCGCTCATCGACAGCGGAGAGGATAACGGTGGAATGAACTTCGCAGCCGCGGAGTTTTGATATCTGATCCATAGCTTTTTTCGCGTCCTCGCTTGTATTTGCGCAGATAGAAAGCGCGAGAAGTGTTTCGTCGGTATGAAGTCTCGGATTGGCGTTTCCGAGATGATTTACCTTCAGATCCTGTATCGGTTCAATAACGTGCGGGGACATCAGCAGCTTTTCATCGTCTATACCGCCGAAATACTTGAGCGCGTTAAGAAGCAGGGCAGAGGAAGCGCCGAGCAGATTTGAGGTCTTTCCGGTAAGTATCGTTCCGTCCGGAAGCTCCATTGCGGCTGCGGGATTTCCTGTAGCCTGCTCCTTAGCGAGTGCCGGTGCTACTACCCGTCTGTCTTCGGTCGTAACGCCTGCCTGCTTCATGAGAAGCTCCAGCTTATAGACCTCATCATCGGAAACCTGTCCTTTGCGCTTTCCGCAAAGCCCTATGTAGTAACGTCTGATGATCTCCTCTTTAGCGGCTTCACGGACTGCGTCGTCATCGATGATGCAGTTTCCTGCCATATTAACGCCCATATCTGTCGGAGATTTGTACGGAGATTCACCGAAAATGCTCTCGAACATAGTATTGAGCACAGGGAATATCTCGACGTCGCGGTTGTAGTTAACGGTCGTCTTGCCGTAAGCTTCAAGATGGAACGGGTCGATCATATTCACGTCGTTAAGATCGGATGTAGCGGCTTCATAGGCAATGTTTACCGGGTGTTTCAGCGGGAGGTTCCATATCGGGAACGTCTCGAATTTAGCGTAACCCGCGTTTCTGCCGCGCTTGTGTTCGTGGTAGAGCTGCGACAGGCAGGTCGCCATCTTTCCGCTTCCGGGACCCGGCGCTGTAACAACGACAAGGTGACGGCTGGTTTCGATGTAGTCGTTCTTGCCGTAGCCGTCGTCGCTCATTATCAGCTGTATGTTCGAAGGATAACCGCTTATGCGGTAGTGATGATACACCTTTACGCCAAGAGATGTGAGACGTGCCGCAAAAGCGTCTGCGGATACCTGGTTTTCGTACTGTGTCAGCACAACGCTGCTTACAAACAGACCAAACTTTCTGAATACGCCGATCAGTCTTATAACATCAACATCGTAGGTAATGCCGAGATCGCTGCGGACCTTATTCTTTTCTATGTCGGAGGAATTGATGACGATAACGATCTCCGCATCGTCTTTAAGCTGTAAGAGCATGCGCAGCTTGCTGTCCGGCATAAAGCCCGGAAGCACTCTTGATGCATGGTAATCATCGAACAGCTTTCCGCCGAATTCAAGGTACAGCTTATCGCCGAAGCTCGCAATACGTTCTCTGATATGCTCGGATTGTGTTTTCAGGTAAAGATCGTTGTCGAAACCGACCTTTCGCTCAATATCCATTGTTTACAGGTCCTTTCATTTTTTACAATAACACATCTATTATATAACAAAACGTGACAAATTTCAAGTGCTTTGCATAAAAAAACAAGCAGATACATTAGATTTTATTCTGCGGCTGTATGATGAAATATACTTGTCATATCTTCCGCATTTCACGAATATATTTTTTGTGACAGGGGCATGTTCGGCTTATCCGTACACGTCCAAGAAAAACGGAGGTACACTATGGAACTTAAACTTGATAAAGAACCGGTATTGCTGACCGAGACCGTGTTTGACGGTCAGACAGAGCAGGGGATAGAGATCGAGCATATTCTTCCCGACTATTGCCCGGATGTGTTCAAGCTGCTGAAATGCACATTCACGCCGGGTACAGTATCCTACAGCGTGTCCGACAATAAGCTGTATATTGACGGTGTTGTGTATGTTAAGGTGCTGTATCTGTCGGAGGGCAGCAATGAGATCAGCGTTGTGGATCAGAGATACACATTTTCAAAGACTGTCGATCTTACCGGGGCGGTCAGAAGCCCTTGCGTAAGGATCATGCCAGCAGTGGATTTCTGTACTGCAAGAGCAGTGAGCGGCAGAAAGATAGATATTCGCGGCGCAGTCAGCCTTAAGATAAAGGTCAGCGGGGTGTATGAGACTCAGCTCCTCTGCGGTGCGGAAGGAATGGGCGTACAGGTGCGCACAGAGAACATTACCGTATGTGAAGACCGGCTTTCCGCAGGTTCGCAGTATATAGTCCGCGAGGATATAGAGACAGGTGCAGGAGGTGGGATCTCGGCTGTGATATCGTCGGAGTGTACCGCCTGTGTAACCGATGTAAAAGTGATAACAGACAAGGTAGTGGTAAAAGGCGAAGCAAAAGTAAAGGCACTGTATCTCATAAGGAACAGCTCCGGAGAGTCGTCGGCCGAAGCAATGGAAGCGTCAATACCGTTAAGCAGGATTATCGACCTTGAGGGAGTTACTGATGCGCACAGCACTTTCGCTGAGCTTGATATAATGGACTTTTCATTGGAGATAAAGCAGAGCGAAAGCGGTGAGAGCCGTACACTCGGCTGCGACCTTACGGTTGACTGCCGTGTGAACTCGTACAGGGAAACACAGGTCAGTCTCGTAAATGACCTGTATTCCACCGAATATGATACATCTTTTACTGTTGCTCCGATCAGAGCCGAGGGAAAGCCGCGCCCAGTAAATTATCAGTGCGGTATAAAGACAGACGTTCAGTGTTCCGACGGCAGTATAGCGGAGATATACGATGCTTCATGTGAGCTCGTCGGTGTAACTCCGGTAAGTTCCGACAGCGGCAGCCAGAAGCTGAATGTCCGCACACTCTTCCGTGTATTCGGGCGTTCGGAGGACGGTGTGCCTATTATCGCGGACAAAAACGAGAGCATCGAAATCGAAACCGACATTTCTGCCGATGAAGTATTTACGCTGTCCTCCTGCACATTTGCTTCCGGTGTAAGTTACAGCATTTCCGGCGAAAACACAGCAGAGATACGCGCACAGCTGAATATAAACGGCACTGTCTGCCGCATAAGCACGATAAACGCTGTTGATGAGATCACTGTGAACGAGGATAAACCAAAACACAAGGACAGGGAATACGCATTGAGACTGTATTTTGCCGATCCAGGCGAGAGTGTCTGGGAGATATCTAAGCGGTATAATACATCAGCGTCCGCTATAATTGCCGAGAATGAACTTGACGGTGAATCGCAGGAGATAAAGGGAATGATACTTATTCCGATAGTATAAAATATGAAACAGTAAATCATTGTCTATATAACGAATGAAAGGAAGATACAATGAACAGATCAATATACCATGATATTTCCGAGAGAACAGACGGAAATATCTATATCGGGATAGTAGGTCCCGTCCGTTCGGGAAAATCAACATTCATCAGCAAATTTATGCAGACCATAGTTATCCCGAACATAGAAAGCTCTTTCCGCCGCGAACGTGCGGTAGATGAGCTTCCGCAGTCAGCAGCCGGAAGAACGATAATGACAACTGAGCCGAAGTTTGTTCCGGAAGAATCTGTCTCGGTGCGTCTCGACGACAGCACATATATGAATGTCCGTCTTATAGACTGTGTGGGATATATTGTTCCGAGCGCGATAGGCTATATTGAAAACGAGCAGCCAAGAATGGTGATGACTCCGTGGTTTGACACCGAGATACCGTTCAATATGGCAGCCGAAGTCGGTACACAGAAGGTAATAAACGAGCACAGTACTATCGGGCTTGTAATAACAACAGACGGCAGTATAACAGATATCCCGCGTGAAGAATACGAGGAAGCTGAGCGCAGGGTTATTGATGAGCTGAACAATATCCATAAGCCGTTCGCCGTTGTTCTAAACTGCCGTGATCCGCAGAGTACAGAGAGCCGTGAACTTGCGGAAAGACTTTCCGCAGAATACGGCAAGCCTGTTATACCGCTGAACTGCACAGAAATTGGTGAAAAAGAAGTCAAGGAACTGCTTACCGAAGTTCTGCTCCAGTTTCCGGTGAAGGAGATCTGTATAAAAATACCGAAATGGCTGAACGCTCTCGAAAAGGATCATTGGCTGAAGCGTGATATTTTCTCGGCAATACGCGCATCTGCCGCAGATATTTCGTCCGTAGGCGAGATAAAGAATATCGTCGGCGGCATATCCGGCTCGGAGTACATAGAAAGCTGTACCGTTGAAGAGATAGATCTCGGAAAGGGTGCGGGATATGTAAACATCACTCTGAAGAACGAAATGTTCTATAAGATCCTCGGTGAGACAACGGGACTTGAACTTCACGATGAAGGCGATCTTATGCCTTGTATGATAGAGCTCGCCGCTATGAAACGCAGATATGAAAAGGTTAAGAATGCACTGGACGAAGTACAGGCAACAGGATATGGTATAGTTATGCCTGATATAGAGGAGCTGAGTCTCGAAGAACCGGAGATAGTAAAGCAGGGCGGCAAATACGGGGTACGGCTCCGTGCGCACGCACCGTCTATACACATGATGTCCGCGGATATTGAGACCGAGGTATCTCCGATAGTCGGCTCAGAGCGACAGAGTGAGGAACTTATCAGATACCTGCTCAACGAGTTTGAGGAAGATCCGATAAAACTCTGGGAGAGCAATATATTCGGCAAGTCGCTGCATGAGCTTGTTAACGAGGGACTGCGCAACAAGCTGTTTCGTATGCCGCCGGACGCGCGTTCAAAGCTGCGAGAGACAATAGAGCGGATAATCAATGAGGGCTGCGGCGGACTTATCTGTATAATCCTGTGAATAACAAAAAAGCCTTCTCCCCGTTTCCGGGAAAGAAGGCTTTGCTTTTTTTATGTTCTGTCAGAAGTGGTAAGCATAAGAAGACGGCGGCCGGTGATTCTTTTTACAGTGTCTTTAATGGGATGGGCTTCCGGCATAACGATCTTGTCATGAACAATAATATTTGCAGCATAAAGCAGAAGTATCGACATCATATTTTTAAAGCGTTTGATCGAGCTCATTCAAGATCACCTTACCTTTCTGTATAAGAATACCACACTTTTGTGAAATCTGTATGAAAGAAATCAAATGTTATTCTGAAATAACGGTCATTTGTCCTTTATTTCAATTATTGACGTTTCTTTCGGCATTTCACGTTTTCTGCGTCCGCGCATTGTCATCATACCGATTATCGAGATAATATCGAGCACCGCTACGAACAAAGCGGCAATTCCCATAATCAGTGAGATCATCTCGCCGAAAAGGTTAGGGTAGACGCAGATGAAAATGCCGAAAGCGATAGTAGCGATGGATGTTATGAACAGGACATACCAGTGCTGCGCACCGAGATTTTTGATTATCAGGGAGCGGCGGCAGTTTACGATGCTCTCGATAAGTATCAGAGCACCGATTATTATTGCGAGCAGGCTTTTGAGTGCTTCAGCCTGAACGATGAACGCAACACCGATAATAGTTATCAGCACACCGGTCGTAAGGCCGCGCCGGAAAGAGTAATTGCGGTTGTTCGTAACGAAGGCTATAAGATCAAACGCGCCGTATGCCGCCATAAGAGAACCTATCACTATGAACAGTATGTTTGTGGTTGTGTCACGGTAAATTATCAGAAAAATACCGATAACTATTTCGATCAGAACCTGAAATATAAGCGGCACTCTTGTTTCCTGTTCTGATTCCTCGATAACAATAGAGATATTCTTTTCTTCTCTCATAGTAATGCTCCTGTTATTTCTTCTTGGAATACTTTATAGCAAGTATTATTGCGATAGCTGCGAAAACTACGAAGATCGCTGCACCGGCAAGATAAATAAATGCAGTGATCCGTTTTCCCGCGCTTTCGGCTAACTCGATAAGTTCCGGGTCAATGTCGGGATCAATACTCTTATCTTTCGGTTTGTCGTCTCTTGTTTTCTGTTCGTTGATAACAGCTGGCAGGTCGTCCGAGCGTTCTGCTGTTTCTTCCTGCTCATCGTCCGGGAGTGCATCCATGCTTTCGAGTTCTGACATATCATATACAGTCTCTGTGGATTCAAAGCCTACCGGATCATCACTTCCGTCTTCATATTCATAGTCGAGCCCGATTATAGTCATCTCGTCATCGAGTATGCGCATCTCGCTGTATACCGAGTTCGGTTTGTCTTCGGGTACTTCGAGTATTTTTGCGTATTTATCCGAAACAACATCGTATCTGTACAGTCGTTTGTTTGAAAGAACATACAGATCGTTGCCGTATCCGAATGAATATTTAGGAAATACACTGTCGGGGAGAGGAAGTTTTTCCGATGTGCCGTCGATATTTGCTCTGATAACCGAGAACGATTTGAGATCTATGAAATACCAGTTGCCGTTAATGTAATTCATTTTTGAGCCGCTGGAGAACTCCTCGTTCTTATCGGAGAAGAACATATTGTCGAATTTGCCTGACGGTCCCGATTCAGGTACCTCTGTAAGGTAGTCGGGATTGACGTTGTATGAAAGCGACCAGTCCGGATGTCCGAGCTCGGTCATTTCCTCGTCGCTTTTCAGAAAGAATTCATGTGTTACACATCCGAGATCCCAGTGATCATCATTGGAGTCATACAGATATGTATAACCGTCCTCGTAGTACGGATCGTCCCAGGTAATATCTGCGTGATACCATTCACCGTCTACTTTAAGCATAACCCACTCGTGGAACAGATCGTCATTTTCCACCGTAACAGCAGGTATGCCTGATTCGTTAAGGAGTATGGCATAGAGCTTCGCATAAGCTGCACATACTGCTTCACGGTCGATGAAGAAACCGGTCGCTTTGTAAGCGTCGTCCTTGTAAATATCAAGGCCGTCGCTGCCGACACCGAGAGATTCTGGATAATCCGCAGACGTAATAAGGTAATCGTAAAGAACGAGTGCCTTTTCAACATCGGTCATTTTTCTGTCAACAACTGACTTCGCCTTATTGAACCGTTCCTGTATCAGCTTCTCCTCTTTCTTGACAAGATCTCTGTTGCAGGTGCCATCCTCATTGCGGTATCTTTCCGAGTAGGTTATGTTTGCTCCTTTTATTGCGCCGGAGCTGTCCTGGTCGAGCTTTACGGTAACGTAAGTTTCGCTGTACTTTCCGAAAGAAATGCATCCCACATCACCGTTTACAAAAGAAAAAAGTCTGATAAGATCATTGTAGGTATCACCGCCGCGGCTGTCGTATATGCCGTATTTTGACAGAGAAACGTATGTTTCGCCGTTTTTGACCGCGCTTCTGTATGCGTCGAGGATACCGTTCAGCGTTTTGGTATCTATACTGTAGTTATCCTTCAGTGCAGATGCGGATACTGCGAAAATACAGAAAAGTGCGGCAGCGATGAATGCGGCAATAATTCGTTTCATTGATTCCCCCGTGTGAAAATAGAAAGTCTGTTGTCTCCCCGCAGATACGGGGAGACAGAATTATTTCATAAGAAGTACCATGACTGCTTTCTGTGCGTGGAGTCTGTTCTCGGCCTCGTCGAATATCTCGTCTGCGTGAGCCTCAAATACCT